>JBHHYG010000046.1:0-14871 GCA_046757445.1 Acidobacteriota bacterium | reverse complement strand
TCATCGCCTGCCATTGCGCTCGCGCAGCCGCGAGCCGTTGAGATATGCGGGCTAGCGCTTCTTGACGTACTTCCTCAACATCCGCGGGCCGACTTCTGCCCCGTAGACGTTGCCCATGGCATCTGCCGCAACACCCTCCGCCCCGCTCGTGCCGGAGTGGTCCGGGTCGGGTTCAGGGTCGGGAATGAAAGCCGTGACCCAGCCGTCCTTGGCGCTGCCGATCCGGATGCCCCGCTTCCAGCCCGGGTTTCGCCGTGCGTTGGACTCCGAGTCGGCCACATAGATGGTGTCATCCGGAGCAATGAAAATACCGCTCGGCCGCCCGAATTGTGTCCAGGTCGCGATGTAGTTTCCCTCCTGGTCGAAGATCTGGATGCGACTGTTATTCCGGTCGCCGACGAACAGCCGCCCTTGGGAATCCATGGCCAGAGCGTGGGGGTCGCTGAACTCGCCGTGCGCTAATCCCGTTTTCCCCCAGGCCTTGATGAACGTTCCGTCGCTCGAGAACTTGACCACCCGGTTGTTACCGCCGGCGCCATGGCCGTCGACGACGAAGATGTCGCCATCAGGAGCGACCAGGACATCTGAGGGCCCATCGAAGGTGTCCGGACCCTCCCCCGCCACCCCCGCGGTGCCCAGGCTCATCAACAGCTCTCCATCCGGACTGAACTTGTGAACCTGATGGCCCTTGCCGCCTTCTCCACGGGCGTCGGTCACCCACACGTTACCGTCCCGGTCAACATGGATGCCGTGCGGCCACACCAACACCCCCGCGCCAAAGCTCTTCAGCACCTTGCCCGATGGGTCGAACAGGAAGATCGTGTCCATGTCGTCCTTCCCGACACAGCTGTTTTGGCCACACCGCTCCGCCACCCATATGTTGATGCCGTCGGGATCGGGATAGACCGCGCTCGTCGCGCCCCACGTCCTGCCGTCGGGCAGCTGTCCCCAAACCCCCTCGACGGCGCGATATGGATTGTCCTGGGGGTGTGCCGCCACCCCGAAGGTGGCGATCATCGCAACGATGGTTACCCCAAGAGTGAACCCGACTCGACCAGTGTGTGACATCGCAGCCTCCCTTTCCGGAAGAGACCTCTTGGAAACGGCCATGCCCTCTATTCCTCCGCTTTGGCGGCAGCGCCGCCCTCGGCACGCCTCTGGGTCGGATACCGGAGCATCCAGAAGACCAGCCAGAGTAGGCCCGCAAGGATCAAAGTCAGCATCAGCCAGCGCATGGCACTCGCCAGCAGGGCGAGGTTGAGCGCCGGCCACCGAAACTGATACTGCCGCAACACTTCTAGACGATCCATCATCCAATGCCAGCCGGTGTGGGCCACCAGCGCTGACAGGAGGATCGTTCCCATCCGTTCGGCGACAACGAACCGGAAGAGGACCTCAAGTGCCGGGATGACCAGTACGAGCACGAGGAGCTGCCCGAGCTCGACGCCGACGTTGAACGACAGCAGCGACGTCAGCAGGTGGGAGCCAGCGAACTGGAGCGTCTGTCGGAGGGCGAACGAGAAACCGAACCCGTGAACCAGACCGAACCCGAAGGTGATCATCCATCGGCGCTTCAAGCTCGCCCCGACGATATTCTCGAGGGCCATGTAGACGATGGAAGCTGCGATCAGCGTTTCGATGAGCGGTGGAAACCACAGGGCGCTCGGCGCCAGGTTGAAAGCAGAGGCGATCAGCGTCATCGAGTGCGCCACCGTGAACGAAGTCACCACGGGCACGAGAAGCCGGAAGCGGCGGAACGGAATCACCAGACAAAGGAGAAAGAGCAGATGATCGATGCCGTCGAGGATGTGGAAGAAGCCCAGCTCGATGAACAGCAGGGCAGCCTGGTGCCAACGGGGATCGAGGCGCACCAGGCCGGGGTCGCCCGAGTACTCGAAGTCGCGTTCAGCGCCGCCGGGCGGCAGGAAGCGGAGTACGGTGACTGTGCGCAAGCCGAGGTGGGCCAAGGCAGGGTCGATGGAGAAGTCGGAGAGGTCGGAAACGATCGGAACTTCGAAGAGCACGTCGAGGAGCGCCTGTTCCCAGTAGATCTCCGTGTCGGCCGGCAACGGCGCGCTGGTGACGTGCGCCAAGGCGTCTTGGTAGCTCGAGAAGGAGCGATCGGACGGCATGGATACGCGGGCGGCGACAATCTGCTCGCTGCCGAGGCGGGTATCACCTTCGTATAGCTCGATATAGTTGGCGATCCACCAGACCGCTGCCTCGCGGATCATGGCGCCGGCGCGCGGGATATCCAGGTAGCCGGGGCCGCGCTGGGGAAAGTCGATGTCGCGCATGGCTACGAGCGGCACACGCACGAGCAGCCGCAGCCGCTGGCCCTCTGGCTTGACGAAAGCCTGCACAGTCACGTCGGCCGGAATCTGATGCGCTGGCGACACCGCCGGCAAGGTGAGAATCAGCGCCGCCAGCAGTGCCCCCGTGAGGCCCGGCGTGCCGATTCCTGGGCTTTTCCTTCTCACCGCTTTCTTCTCCTCACCTCGTGGGGCAGCGACCATGATCCCTCGAACTATCCGAGCCACAACCATAGCCTAATGAGGCAGGACGATGGCAGACAAGCGAGCATGAGTATACTGTCCCCACTCAGGGGCACAGGAAGGCCCCCCTGCGGAGAGGGAGGACGGAAATGAAGCGGAAGCGCTATCTGCTGATTGGAGTGACCTGGGCGGCATTGATTGCCGCGCTCGGCGTCGGTCAGGCTTGCGTCGAAAAAGCGGCCGAGAAGGCGGCTGAGACGCAGGGCCCCCAGGCACCGACCTTCGAGGTTGACCCGCTTTGGCCGAAGCCGTTGCCGAACCACTGGATCATGGGCTCGACCATCGGCGTTGGCGTCGATTCCCAGGATCACGTCTTTGTCATTCATCGGCGGACCACCTTCAACGAGCGCACCGAAATCGGCGCCGCCACCGATCCACCGACCAGCGAGTGCTGCACTCCGGCCCCGAACATCCTCGAGTTCGATCCCCAGGGCAACCTGGTCGGGTACTGGGGCGGCCCTGGCGAAGGATACGACTGGCCGTCGTCAAACCACGGCATCACCATCGATCCCAAGGACAACGTCTGGATCGGCGGCAACGGCCGTGGTGACTCCCACGTGCTGAAGTTCACCAGGGACGGAAAACTCCTGCTGCAGATCGGCACTTCGGGCCAGAAGCCCGACAGCAACAGCAGCGAGCACTTCGGGCGGGTTGCCAAGATCTCCTTCGACGCCGCCGGCGACGAAGCGTACATCGCCGACGGCTATGGGAATAAGCGCGTTGCGGTGATCGATGCTGACACCGGCGAGTTCAAGCGTTACTGGGGCGCCTACGGTAACCAGCCTGACGACACCGACCTCGGCCCCTACGATCCGAACGATCCGCCGGCCCGGCAGTTTCGCAATCCCGTCCACTGCGCCGAGCCCTCGAATGACGGCCTCGTCTACGTTTGCGACCGCAGGAACGACCGGATTCAGGTGTTCCACACAGACGGCACCTTCGTGAACGAGCTCATCGTCGCGCCACAGACCCTCGGCGACGGGTCAACCTGGGACATCGCTTTCTCACGGGACCCGGAGCAGAAGTTCATCTACCTCGCCGACGGCAAGAACGAGAAGGTCTATATCATCGAGCGTGAGTCGATGGAGATCTTGACCAGCTTCGGCGACGGTGGCCGCCAGCCAGGCCAGTTCTTCGCCGTGCACAGCATTGCCACCGACTCGAAGGGCAACATCTACACGACCGAGACCTACGAAGGAAAGCGGGTGCAGAAGTTCGTCTATAAGGGCATGGGGCCGGTGGCGAAGAAAAACCAGGGAGTGGTATGGCCACACTCCTCAAAGTAGCGCCGACCTCATCGGAGCCATCGAGTGGAGCCGGTGGCGTCGCTGCGCGCCGAACGGGTACCGCCCCACCTACTGCTCGAGCGCCTCGAACTTGATCTGTCGCAGCATCTCGGTCCGAGATGCCAATTCCCTCTTGCCGACCGGGAATTTGTTCGCCGACAGTATGAAGGCCAGGATATCGGCCTTCTGCTTACGGCTCACCTTTCGGGGACCGTCTTGCGGCATCGACACGCGCATGCGCTCGAAGAGGTCACCGATCGAAAGGCCGTTCCAGTTCCAGACGAACTCGCTGCCGGTGAGCGCCGGCGCCATCTCACCACCCCCGAGGTCCGGGCCATGGCAGCTCGCACATTTCTGCGCGAAGAGCGACCCGCCGCGCTCGGCTTGCTCTTTCGTATAGATACCGTCCCATACCGTTTGCGCTTGCTGCGCCGCAAGAGCCTCTGGCGCCCCGAGCACGATACGAAAGGCGACGATGGCCGCCATCGCGGCCACGATCACGAGCGCGACTCTCAGCTTCATCTCACCTCACCTTGAGGAGGGAACTATCCCGAGCTTCTCAACGGCTCGCGGCCCTTGCGCCCGCTGGCTTCACGACCCGTTGAAAAGCTCGGGCTAGCAAAGGCCCGCAGCCGCGGGCCTCTTGAGACGATACAACACCGAGCGTCAGGGCTGCCAGCTAACTCGTGCCGCCGCTTACTCGGTCTCGGGCAACGCGAACGCCAGATACTCGCCGGAGTGGTTGCCGCCGCTGACCGCCACGACGATGTACTGCTTGCCATCGACCGCGTAGGTCATCGGCGAACCGCTCTGTTGGGCCGGCATCCATACCGCCCCGACTTGTTCGCCGGTGGCCTTGTCGTAGGCGCGCAGCATGGCGCCGCGCGGGTGGTCAGGGGTCGTGGTGATGCTCGGATCGCCGAGGATGACCAGCGTCTTGGTGACCACCAACCCGACGCTGCCACGCTGGCCGGTCTTCGGAATATCCATACCGGCCAGTGCCGGGTTGTGACGGACGTTGTCGGGCGTGTCGCCGTGCGGCACCCGCCAGACGATCTCACCCCGATCCAGATTGATCGCTGCGAGAACCCCATACGGTGGTTTGAGGATCGACAAGCCGTCGACGCTGAGGCCGCCACCACGGGCGCGGCGCGGCGCGCGCGGCGCTGGCGTACGAGGGCGGCGCGGCGCATCGGGGTTGGTGCCTGTGCCGGCCGCCTGGAGCAACCGGAAAGGTCGCCCCACGACGCCCGCCTGGTAGGGCATATCCGAGAATCCCTCCGGCGGCGGGGCGAGCGAGACCCCGCTGATGGACGAGGTCGACGCCTGCGCATAGACGGTGTGCGTTTCGGGATCGTAGCCCCCACCTGGCCAGTTCGTGCCGCCGCTGGCGTTGCCGAGGTTGATGGCGCCGAGCAGTCCATCGACGTTGCCGATAATCGGCGGGTTGTAGAGGACGCCGTCATACCACTTGTATCTGTCGAGCTGTTTGAGAGCCTGCGCCCGCATCGCGGGCGTGAAGTCGATCAGGTCGTCGGGGACGCGCAGGATGCTGTGACCGTACATCGGCGGCTTGGTCGGGATCGGCTGGGTGGGGGCGTACCACTCGCCCGGCACGTCGCCCGCCGGCTGGGCCACCTCGTCGATCGGCCACACCGGCTCGCCGGTGACGCGATCGAAAACGTAGAGGAAGGCCTGTTTGCTGGGGACCGCCACCGCTTTGATGGCCCGGCCGTCGACGTTGATGTCGGCCAGGATCGGAGCAGAGGACATGTCATGATCCCAGATCGGGTGGTGCACGAACTGGAAATGCCACTTGCGCTCGCCGGTTTCGAGGTCGACGCAGACCAGGCTTTCGCCGAACAGGTTGTCCCCCGGCCGCATGCCGCCGTAGAAATCCGAGGTGGGTGATTCGACGGGCAAGTAGACCAGGCCGAGCTCTTCGTCCACGGTGATCTGGGTCCAGACACCGGTGTTGCCGTTGACGGCCCAGGAATCGTCCAGCCAGGTGTCGTTGCCGAACTCTCCGGGCCTGGGGATCGGATTGAAGGTCCAGAGCAGCTTGCCGGTGCGCACGTCGAAGGCACGAACCAGCCCCTTGCTGTTGTTGTGGGTCTCGACGGTCATTCCCTCCTTCATGGCGGAGCCGACGATCACCACGTCGTTGACCACGGTGGGCGTCGAATGGAGGCCGATCTCACCGCTGACCAGATCAATCTGTTGATCGCGCCCGTAGACCACTCCTTCCTTCAGATCGACGATACCGTCGGTGCCGAAGGAGCTGATCGGGACGCCGGTCCTGGCATTCAGGGCGATGAGTCGATACCCCGGCGTCACGTACAGGACGCGGTCGTCGCCCTTGCCGTCGGTCCAGTACGACAGGCCACGGCCCGAGAGCTGCCGCGGGGCGAGCCCACCGCGCAGCCCTTCGTGGAGGCTGTACATCCAGATCAACTCACCCGTCTTGGCGTCGAGGGCGATCGCCGCCCGGCGCGTTCCGGCCGTCGTGTACAGCACGCCCCCGACCACCAGCGGCGTTCCCTCCAGCTTGTATTCGGGTCGGTTGCCGAGGTTGTCGGTCTTGAAGCGCCAGGCGACCTCCAGGTCGTTGAAGTTGGAGGCATCGATCTGGTCCAGGGGCGAGTACCTGGTGCCCTTCAAGTCACCGGTGTACAAGGGCCACTCGCCGTTTTCGGTGCTGGGCTGCGCCCCGGCCGGACCCGACACCCTCGACGTGGCGCACGACCCGAGCCCGACGACGAGCATCACCAACACCGGCACGCATCGGAATACCTTTCGCGACATCGTTCACTCCCTGTTGGTTCGAGACAACCTCATCGGCGAGCTGTTAGACGAGGGAACGAAGGTCGGGCCTGCTGCCCGGCCCCGCCAACTCTACGCCCTCTTGCCCCTTGCTCAACCGGCGTTCTGACCGCGCCCGAGCGGGGCACCACCGGTACCAAGAATCTACTCGTCAAGCCGCCTTGAAACAACGGGCTAATGCTTCGCTACCCGCGACGCACGTAGGTAGGTCAGCATGTCGCGGATCTCATCGCCGTTCAGCTCGGGCCAGATCACACCTCGGCCGCGCATCTTCTTCTGCATGGCGGCGGCGTGGTTCCACAACAGGCGCACGCCCTCGTTGAGCGACTGCGCCGCCGCCGAGCGCGCAAGGTCTGGACCTACACTGCCCCCCACTCCACCGACGGCGTGACATGTATGACAGCCTTTCTCATCGAAAAGAGCAGCACCCCGCCGGCGATCGCCGGCCTTGCCGCCGTAGTGGATCGAGTAGAGGTAGGAGAGCAGGTCGGTCATCTCGGCCTCTGTGAACAGTGGCCGGGCGATCCTCTCTTGCTGCATCCGCCGCCACATTTGCGGCCAGTGGTTCCACATGCGGGCGGCGATCTCGGTGACGGAGGTCCCGAGGTCGGCGTCCGCCAGATCCGGGCCGATGCCGCCCCCCCTGCCCCACACCGCATGGCAGCCGGAGCAGCCCTTCGACCTGAAGGCCAGCTCGCCGCGCGCCGGGTCACCCGGCGTCCTGTAGCTTCGGCCCCCTGGGCCGACGGCTGTGGTCGCCCGCAGGTAGGCCACCAGGTCGGCCACATCCCCGCTGCTGAGCGTCGGCACCTCGATGCCGAGCCTGCGCATGGTGTCGAGCATCTGCGGGCCATGGTTCCACATGCGCTGGGCCAGCACGACCGGAGAGACATACTCCTGCAGCAGGCGGTCGAGGCTGGGCCCGTGCCTGCCACCCCGGCCCGCGACCGCATGGCATCTCGTACATGCCTTGCTCTCGAACACCGCCCGACCTCTCTCCGGATCACCGGCCGGATCGCTGAAGTTCAAGTAGTAGAGGAAAGCGACAAGAGCCTGCATCTCCCCCGCCGCGAACTGCGGCCGCTCGATCCCCAGCAGTTCCATCTGGCGGCTCATGGCGGGCGCGTGATTCCACATCGCCGCAGCAATCTCGGTGAGGTTCAAGCCGAACGCCGAGCGCCCCAGATCGGGTCCGACGCTGCCTCCCTCGCCGCGCACCGCGTGACAGCGAATACAGCCCTTGGCGATGAACAGCCGGCCGCCACTGGCAGGATCGGCAGGCAACGGCAGGTACTGGATGCCATCGGACCGCTGTGAGGAGTTGCCGCTGGCGGCCCCGGAGCTGGCCAGCGGGTCGGTGGCGCAAACAGCCACGATGCAGGCGAGCGCAACAACTAGCATCGGCCAAGGGAAAGCCGGGCGCTGCCGACCGGCAGCCACCGGAGCGGCCGCCGGTGACGAGGGTGGCACCCGCGGCGAGCCTTCTATCCACGAGCCTCGAGGCGCCCTCACAACGAACCCTGATGAACGATGCAGGCTAGCCACCGTGCACCTCCTGCGGCTCGGGCTGGTAGGAACGAACACGCTCGCCGACCTCCTCGACCGCATGAGCCCGACCTTCCCGCACCTCCCAGATCGAGACGATCGGAAACAACTTGGTGAACAACAGGTAGAGGAGGATGAAGCCGGCAAAGAAGGCCACCGTCAGGGTCAGCTCTACCAATGTCGGCAGGTAGGCTCCTTTGGCCAGCGGCAGGCGGGGCCGGGCGAGGCTCGGCACGACGATGATATAGCGCTCGATCCACATGCCGATGACCACGGCCACGGACGCGATCACCGTGCCGGTCACGGTCCGTGTCCGGCGTGGCCCGAGCAACAGCAGGGGAACGACGAAGCAGAGAACCACCATCGTCCAGGTGAGGGCAGCGAACTCTCCCGTCAGCTTCGACCAGAAGATCGACATGTGCTCAGGGGCAGCACCGTAGAACGTGGTCAGGTACTCCGAGAAGGTGAAATAGGACCACAACAGCGACATCACCAGCAGCAGCAGGCCCAGGTGGTTGAAGTGCACGGGCTTGAAGTATCCCTGCAGCCGGTAAGCCCAGCGGATCAAGGCCATGGCGATGATGATCGAGGCGATGCCCGAGAAGATCGCGCCGACGACGAAGTAGGGCCCGAAAATCGCACTGTGCCACATCGGTTGCACGGTCATGGCAAACACCCAGGAGACCACCGTGTGCACGGATACCGCGATCGGAATCACCAGAACCGCCATCACCGTGATGGCACGCTCGAGCAACCGGTGCTGGCGCTGGCTTCCCGTCCAGCCGATGGCCAGAAGCCTGTAGAGCCAGCGCCGACGGCCGAGGTGGTCACGCAGTAGCGCCAGGTCGGGTATGAGCGGCAGGTAGAGGTAGATCGTCGAGGCAATCAGGTAGACGGTGATACTGCACACATCCCACACCAGGGGGGAGCGCAGATTCGGATAACGGAGCACGTTGAGCACCCGATCCGGGCGGCCCAGGTCGAGGATGACGCTGCCGGCGCCAAACACGATCACCATCACGGTGATCACCTCGGCGGCGCGGGTGATCGACCGCCTCCACTCAGCCCGGGCCAGGCGCAGGATGGCCGAGATCAAGGTACCGGCGTGGCTGATGCCGATGAAGAAGACGAAGTTGGTGATGTAGACGCCCCAGTACACCGGCACGTTCATACCGGTCACCCCGAGACCATTGCGCAGCTGATAGATATAGGCCACGAGGCCGGCGCCGACGAGCCCCAGCAGGACGCTCGTCAACCAGTAGAAGCGTCGCGTGGTCTCCAGCAGCGGCCGGACCACTGCCTCTTCGGCTCCGAATGCAGCTGCTCCTGTGCTCTTCATCGCCTACTCCCCCTCGCGTAGGTAGACGACCTTGGGCTCCGTTCCCAGCTCCTCGAGCAACCGGAAAGCCCGCGGGCTACGAGCCAGCCGCGCCACGGCGCTGTCGGCATCGTCAAGGTCTCCGAAGATCATCGCCCGGGCCGGGCAGCTTTCGACGCAGGCCGGCTGGTAGTCCTCCGGCCGCAACTCCCGCTCTTCCGCCCGAACCGCGTCACGGGCGCGCTGCAGGCGGTGATGACAGAAGGTGCACTTCTCCACCACACCGGATGGGCGCACCGAGACATCCGGGCTCAATCCTTCCTCCAGCGGCTCCGGCCAGGTCGGTGTATGCCAGTTGAAATAGCGAACCGTGTAGGGGCAAGCCGTGGTGCAATAGCGACAGCCGATGCAGCGAGGGTAGACTTGGCGGACCAGCCCCTCGCTGTCGATGTTGGTCGCGTTCACCGGGCAGACGGCGACACAAGGGGGGCGATCGCACTGCATACAAGGTCGTGGCAGCAGCTGCACTCGGGTCTTCGGGAAGCTTCCCTCGACTTGGGTAAGCAGGCGCAGCCAGGTGAACGGCCGCCGTTCGTCTCGGCCCCCCGGTGATGGCGGCGCGACGTTGTTCTCGACCGCGCAGGCGATCGAGCAGGCCTGACAACCCGTGCAGCGGTCCAGGTCGATCACCATGCCCCAGCGTGGCATTCAGCCCTCCTCACGCTCGACTGACGCGGACATGCGTCTGGTATTCAGTGAGTTCGCCGGTAGCGGGATCCACATGCGGCCCCATCAAGGCCAACGGATTGGCCCCCCAACCCCGTGCCCAACGACCTACCGTCCGGCCCATCCCCAGCGGCATGGCGGCGAGGCTCGGGTGGACCCCCTCGTAGACCCTCAGACGGACCTCCACCCGTCCCGCCTCCGACTCCACCCGCACCCGCTCGCCGTCCGCTAGCCCCAGCTCCCCGGCAACCGCCGGGTGCAGCTCCACCCACCCCTCCACCGGCCCATCGAAGTGGGGGCCGACCAGGGTCTGCAGGAACGGCAGGTCGACGAACTCGCCATGGCCCAGGGCCAGCACCTCGAAGGGGTAAAGAAGGAGCGGATACTCGCCGCCACCCGCCGCCGCTGCCGGCGCCGGTGCCACCAGCCGTGGGGCGAGGTCGAAGCGTGCCGACGGCGTGCGCAGCACCCTGCGCCATTCGCCCGGATCGTACGTTGGATCCCACCAGCCGCCGCGCTCCCGCATCTGGCTCCACAGCTCCTCGAAGGATCGGTAGCTCGGCGCCCACCAGCCGGTTCGCTGCATCAGGCGGGCCCACATCTCCTCGACGGCGGAGCCGAACGCATCCCCGCGTTGTGCCGTAAACAGACCTTCGATGCCCGCCCGCAGGGCGGTGACGTAGTCGCTCCAGGGCAAGGCGGAGGCCACCGGCTCCCCCAGCCGGCGCGACAGCTCCAGCAGCACGTCGCCCGGGTGGCGGCTGTTCCCCTTCGCCGGCAATACCGGCTGCCGAAGCCCGCAGAGGGTGAACGGCACCATCGGCGGCGTGGCGACATCATCCCAGCGCTCCAGGGCGCTTCCCGTGGGTAGAACCAGGTCGGCGCAAGCCATGGTCTCGTTCGGCTGCGCGGTGAGGAGCACGACCAGCGGGATGCGCTCGAGTGCTTGCCGCAACCGTTCCGGTGCCGGGCTCAGCGCCAGCGGATCACACTCGACGATCAACAACAGATCCAGTGGTGGCTTAGGCCCCTCAGCGGCAGCCAGCAAGGCCGCCAGCGGCGACAGCTCGACCTCGGCGATCGGGGAGCCCGCGGGCCTGCCGAACGGATGCAGCCGCAAGCCCGCCGCCGCCACTTCATCTGGCTTCAGGGGAGGTAGCTCCGCATAGGGAACCGGCAGGGGCACCTGCACGCCCCCCTCGACGTCGACACTGCCCAGCAAAGCATTCAGCGTGTGCACCGCCCAGCAAGTCCACAGGCCGTTCTCCTGCAGGGCCGCGGCACGGCCGGCGATGGCCACGGCAGGGGCACGCAGCGGCAACGCCCGCGCTAAGCTCAGCACTGTCTCCGGCGGCACCTCCGTCGCCTCGGTCACCCGCGACAGCGGGAAGTTCTCCAGCACCCATTCCTTGAACCCAGCTTGCTCCCGCCCTCGCTCATCGCGCCAGCGATCGAAGCCGAACGTGTGTTCCTCGACAAACCTGTGGTCGTAGAGGCGCTCCATGATCAGCACGTGTGCCAAGCCCAAGGCGAAGATCCCCTCCGTCCCGGGCCGCACCGCCACCCATTCGTCGGCTTTACTGCCGGTCACTGACAGGCGCGGCTCCATCTGGACGAGCCGGCCGCGGCGCTCTTGCCGGCCACGACGCAGCTGCCCATAGGCACGTAACTGGAAAGCCGGCGAGCCCCAGCCGTCGAGAAGGCCGGCGCCGAAGCTCAGCACTTGCGCGGCGCGTTCGAGGTCAAAGCCGACCCCCTCGGCGTAGCCCTGCGTCAGCTGCCAGGCAGCACGCTGGGCAGCCGGGACGGGATGCAGACGAAGGTCGTTGGGGCTGCCGAAGGCCTCGAGAAAGCGCGCGATCATGCGCCCCAGGGTGTTGTCGGTGGCGGCCCGCAGCATGGCCAGCCGCTGCGGCCTCCTGCCCGCCCGCAATGCCTGGAGTCGCTCGACGACACGGCCGAGGGCGTCGTCCCAGTCGATCGGCTCGTACCCTTCCGCACCGCCCCCTGCTGTGCGTCCCAACGGGCCCGTCAGGCGATCCGGATGGTAGTGTGCCTGCAAGCTGGCCAGCCCGCGCGGGCAGAGGCCACCGCGGTTGAGCGGATGATCCGGGTTGCCGCCCACATAGACGGCTCGCTCGCCGACCAAGCGCACGCGGGTGCCACAGCCGGCCGGGCACTCGCCGCAGAAGCTGCTGCGAAGCTGCTCCGGTCCTCGCGGAGGGTAGAGCGGCTCGCTGGTGAGGGCCACCAGGCGGCTGGTGCCCTCGAGCAGCGCCCGGGAGGTACCGGCGCCGGCCGCGGCGCCCGCCGCCGTCCCCAGGAAGCCGCGACGGGTGACCTTCATGGCTCCGACCTGCGGCGGCGGTCGAGTCGGCGTCCGACCGACTCTTTAGCGGTGGCAGACGGTACAGTCATCGCGCACTCCGGCGTCGGCGTGGCAGCTCAGGCAGTCGTTCATCCTCAGGGTCATCGGCGGCTGTGCCGGGGGCTCCGTTCGTTCTCCCATGTCGGCGTGGCAGGTCGGACATTCCAGCCCGGCGACCGCCACGTGACGTCGGTGCGAGTAGAAGACGTGGGCGGGTTCCGCGAACAGTCGCTGCCAGGGAATCGGCTCGCCGCGGCTCAAGAACTCGACCAGGTGCTTCTCTGCAGCACTCTCACCGATGGGCTCCTCATGACAATCGGCGCAGACGCTGTTGGCGGGAAGGGTCGCCGCAAAGCCGCTCTTCACACCAGCGTGGCAGTCGGTGCACTCCAGACCCAGCTCGCCGTGCAGCTGATGGTTGAAGGCGATCGGCTGTACGATCTTCTGCTGCCTCGAGGCCGGCCACAGCCACAGGCCGAGCAGGAAGGCTCCGGCGAACGCCGTTACAAAGGAGAGCCGGAACACCGGGTAGCCATCCGCCTTCACCGTATTGCCGCTGCCCGCATCGGCGACGGCATTGACGTCCGGACCTCGAGCCTCCATCGCACGCGCCTCGCAGTGCTCGGGCCAAACTTGGCCGCTGCTACCCGTTTACCTCTTGAAGAACATTATCGGCCGCGGCGATATAATAGTCAATCGGATCTTAATATCATTGAATTGCGCGCCTATACCACTCCAACCCCTTCTGCTAGGGTGCACCCGTGCACGACCAAGCCCGCACATCGCTCATCGCTCTCCTGCCGTCGGCGCGGAGTGGTCCTCGCTACGCAGCGCACCTAGCCTGCATTTCTCAACGGTTTTCGTCGCGAGGGCGTGGGAAAGGGTGCGGGCGCAAGGCGCGCGCCGGGAGGGTTCCGCAGGCGTATTTGACAATACGTCGAGGAGACCGAGCAAGCGCAACGCAGCGAGCGCGCCCTTTGCCGCGCCCGCAGCAGCAAACTGTTGAGATATGCGGGCTAGAGATGCGGGCCGGCAGCGGGCCCGGTTGCGAGCAAGAGCGGCGATGGTTGCATATATTATATCTATACCTCATTATCACTGTTAGCTGGCCGGGGCCTCCTTGCTGAGGAGGTTGCCCGGTTCCCGCATGCAGGGAAGCGTGGTGATGCTCTTCGGCGGTAGGCAACAGATGGTGGGCCGTTCTCGACGGCAGCCAAAGGCGAGGGCAACCGTGACCGGTGGCCGGCCCAGGGCCGGGCAGGGTAGCCGATGAAGCTGGTTACCTGGTCGCTGGCCGCCGTCGCCCTCCTCGGCCTCTTGTTCGTCGGCGCCGCCGGCGCCCCGGTGCCGCCGGCGCCGACGCAGCCGATTCCCTTCAGCCACCTCAAGCACGCCGGTGAGCTGTCGATCTCCTGCAGCTACTGCCACACCAACGCACGACGATCTCCGGTAGCCGGACTGCCGACGGTGAAGCGCTGCATGGGCTGCCACGAGCTGGTGGCCACCGATCTGGAAGGGGTGCAGACGCTGGCCGGCTACTGGGACCGCAAGGAGCCGATCCCGTGGCAGAAGGTCTACGATCTTCCCGACCACACCAAGTTCTTCCACGACCGCCACATCAAGCGGGGCATCGACTGCGCCGTCTGCCATGGCGCGGTGAGGACGATGGAGAAGGTGCGGCAGGTGCGGCCGCTGCAGATGGGATGGTGTATCGACTGCCATCGCCAGCGCGACGCCAGCGTCGACTGTCTCACCTGTCACTACTGAGGAGACCATGGGCAAGCGCGCTACCGTAGACCGCAGGAGCTTCGTCAAGCTGCTTCTGGCCGGCGGCGCCTCCTCGCTCGCCGCCTGCGCAAAGCCGCCGGGGGAGATCACCTACTCGACGGTCGATCCACCCGAGGAGCTGGTGCCAGGCCGCTGGCTGGAGTACGCCAGCGTCTGCCGCGAGTGTCCCGCCGGCTGTGGCGTTCAGGTGCGCACGCGCGAGGCGAGGCCGATCAAGCTGGAGGGCATCGCCGACCATCCGATCAACGCCGGTGCACTGTGTGCGCGCGGTCAGGCGGCCCTGCAAGGACTCTACGACCCCGACAGGGTTCGCCAACCGCTGCGCCGCGACGACAGCGGCAGCCTGCAGCCGATCGGCTGGCAGGAGGCGGAGGAGTTGCTGGCCGGGCAGCTCGGCAAGCTCGCCTCCGAGGAGCGCAGCCGGCAACTGGCCATCCTCAGCGGCCAGCTCGGCCCCAGCCT
>JBHHYG010000045.1:0-14906 GCA_046757445.1 Acidobacteriota bacterium | reverse complement strand
GACCAGGGGACGGGTCCCAGGAATCTTTCGAATGACAGTTCTTTCGAATCGCAGCCGCCCGCGGCGGACCCCGCCCGCGCGGCGGGACCGTCAGAGCGCGGCGGGTGGCATGACGGCGAGCGCTTCTGGAAGCGCTTCGCGAAGGAGCTCGAAAAAGCCCAGGCAGAAATGCGCGATATCAAGCGGGAGCAGATCGCCACCGAAGAAACCTGCGACAAGTGCGGCAAACCGATGGTCATCAAGTGGGGCCGTTTCGGACGCTTCTTGGCTTGCACCGGCTATCCCGACTGTAAGAACAGCAAGCCCATCAGGAAGAGCGACGGCGCCGACCTCGAGAACGGCAAGGTGGAAGTGGCGGCGCCGGAGCCTACGGGACAACCTTGCCCGAAATGCGGCTCGCTGCTGGTGCGCCGCGTCGGACGTTTCGGACCCTTCGTCGGCTGCAGTGAATTTCCCAAATGCAAGTACGTGCAGCCCAATACCACCGGGGTCGAGTGCCCACAATGCGACGATGGTGAGCTGGTAGAGAAGCGCACCAAACGGGGACGAATCTTCTACGGCTGCGACCGTTTCCCGAAGTGCAAGTTCGCCACCTGGAAAAAGCCGGTGCCGACACCTTGCCCTGTCTGCGACCATCCGTTCCTCGAGATTCGCAGGAAGAAGGGGCAACCAGATTCACTCACCTGTCCCAACGAGGATTGCGATTACGCCACCGAGCCCAAGGCAGTCGAGGCGGGCACCTAGCCCGCTATAGTGGTGGGTGTAGGGCTGCATGAACTGTTCCAGATTGATGTTGCACCTCAGCGTCAGATCCGAACCATGTAGCCGTTCATGAAGATTGCGGTCATCGGTGTGCCGTCAGCCTGGGGAACCGCCGAAATCGGGGTATCCGAGACTCCAAATCGTCTGCGACGGGCCGGCCTGCTCGAATGGCTGGCCGCCGCCGGCCTGGAGGTCGAGGATGCCGGTGACGTCGAGGTGCCCCGCGGTCGCGATCAGCACCCCCTGGAACCTGGCTCCCCGGCCGGCTCTGATGAGCCGCTACCGCACCTGAGTCAGGTCTGTACGGTCTGCGGCGCCGTCCGCACGGCGGTGGAGGAAGCACTGGCTGCGCCCAGCCTGCCTTTTCTGGTCGGCGGCGAGTGCGGGCTCGCCGCGGGGGTGGTTCCCGCCCTAGCCGGAGAAATTAGCCCCACGACCGTCGTCTGGCTCGACGCCCACGGCGACCTCAACACGCCGGAGACCAGCCCCTCCGGCCTGATCACCGGAATGCCCCTGGCCATCCTCATGGGTAAGGGACACCCGAAACTCCTGACTGCCGGCGCTGGGTCGCCCAGGCCGCGACCCGAGAACATCTGGTTGATCGGCGGCCGGGACATGGATGCTGGCGAGCTCGCCACCGTCGCGGCACTGCCCATGCACCACGTCGACATCCAGCAGGTGCGCCGTCAGGGCGCCGAGGCTCTGGCAACGCGGATCCTCCAGCTGCCCGCCGATTCGATCTTGCCGCCGGAGGCGAGGACCTCCATCCAGCAACCTCCGCCAGAGCATCCCGACGGCGCCGAGACGAGGCGCAGGCGCTGCCAGATCGAGCCTCCACCCGGCCGACCGGCCGGTCATCTCTATCTGCACATTGACGTCGATGCCATCGACCCCGGCGAGGCACCCGGGGTGAACTACCGGGTTGCTGGCGGGCTGGGCACCGACGAGGTAGCCGACCTGGCCGGTTATCTCTGCGCCAGCGGTCAGGTGGCGGCGCTGACCGTAGCGTCCGCCAACCTCACCCGTGACCAAGGTGGGAAAACCATCGCCGCCCTGCGCACGCTGGTGACCTCGTTGGCAGACGCCTTGGGGACAGAACGATGAAAGCCTCAGCGGGGCCATGAGCGCCCTCCCGGCGGTAACCATCGTCGGCGCCGGTATGGCCGGCTGCGAGGCTGCCTGGCAGCTGGCCAGGCGTGGGATCCACGTTCGTCTCTACGAGATGCGGCCACGGGTTGCCACCCCCGTCCACAAAAGTGATCTGCTCGCCGAGATGGTGTGCAGCAACTCGCTGCGCTCCGACTCCCTGGACAACGCCGTCGGGCTGCTGCACGAAGAGATGCGGCGGCTCGACTCGATTTTCATGGCCGCCGCAGATCGCAACCGGGTGCCGGCCGGCAAGGCGCTGGCCGTCGATCGCTGGCGCTTCGCCCGGGAAATCTCCGACCGTCTCATGGCCCTGGCCAAGGTGGAGATCATCAGGGAGGAGGTGACCTCGCTACCCGAGGGACCCTGCATCATCGCCACCGGCCCGCTCACCTCGCAGGCACTCAGCGACCGATTAGGCGCTCTCACTGGCTCCGAGTCACTCTACTTCTACGACGCCATCAGCCCCATCGTACGGGCCGGCAGCATCGACACCAGCAAGACCTTCGAGGCCAGCCGTTACGGCAAGGGCGGCGACGACTACCTCAACTGCCCTTTCGACCAAGCCCGGTTCGAGCGTTTTTATACAGCGCTGATGGACGCCGAGGTGATGGATCTGCACGACTTCGAAGAAAACCTCTTCTTCGAGGGATGTCTGCCCATCGAGGAGATCGGCCGGCGGGGACCGAAGACGCTGCTGTTCGGGCCGATGAAGCCGGTCGGGCTCACTGACCCGCACAGCGGCGGCCAGCCGCACGCCGTGGTGCAGTTACGACAGGATGACCTGGCGGCAGAGCATTACTCCCTGGTGGGCTTCCAGACACGGCTGAAGTGGGGAGAGCAGGAGCGCGTCTTCCGCCTCATACCCGGTCTCGAGGAAGCTGAATTCGTGCGCTTCGGCGTGGTGCACCGAAACACCTACGTCAACGCGCCCCGGCTGCTGACCGAGACCTTCCAGACCCGTCTGCGGGGCGACCTCTTCTTGGCCGGCCAGATCGCCGGCACCGAAGGGTACGTGGAATCGGCCGCTGGTGGCTTGCTGGCGGGAATCTACTGCGGCATGATGCTGCTGGACGGCGGCATCACTCCTGTGCCCCGGACCACAGCGCTGGGTTCATTGGCCTTCTACATCAGCCATGCCCGCGCGATAGACTATCAGCCGACAAACGTCACGTTCGGCATCATCCCCGAGTTGGGGCTCCCCGTGCACGGCCGCAAGCAGCGTCGGGAGGCACTTTCCCGACGTGCCTTGAGCGACCTGAATTCCTGGATCGTCGAAGTGGCTGATACCCTCAAGTTGAAGCCAAAGGCCCGACGGGCCGCAGGTTGACGGAAACGAGAGAAATTGACATGCGTATCGTTCGCTACCTTTTGATGGCAGCGGCCGTCCTCGGTTTGGCCGCCTCCCTCGGCTACATCGCCTTCCAGCCGTCGAGCCCGGCAATCGGCCCCGTGGCAGCGGGCACGCCCTCGGCAACAGACGCCCCATTGTCGGTCACCCGCCTCGACGGCAGCACGATGCTGCTCGAGGAGCTGAAGGGAGAGATCGTAATCCTCGACTTCTGGGCAACCTGGTGCGGTCCTTGCATCACCGAGATCCCCCACTACAACCAGCTCGATGCCGATTACCGTGACAAGGGCGTTCACCTGCTCGGCGTTACCCTGCAGTCTGGCACTATCGAAGAAGTGACCGCCTTTGCCGCCGACGAGGCCCACCGCATCAGCTACCCGTTGGTGTTGGGGAACGATGGGATCGTCGGTGCCTATGGCCCGATCTGGGGCTTCCCGACCACCCTGCTGATCGATCGCCAGGGGAAGGTGGTCAAGAGATGGCTGGGCGCCGACCCCAGGAAGAACGAGCAGCTACGGGAGCTCCTCGATGACATGCTCGAAGGCTGACGCCGGGGGGTAACCGGCTCGAAGCCACGGCCGGCCCGCCGCCGCGCGCCTTGCTTCCACCACCGCCCACTCGGGCCGGGGGGAAGCTCGGCACAGGGCCTGCGCCACCCCCGCTTCTGATGCTACCCTCAAGGGGGGCGAAAGCAGCAGGGTTGGCCGCGAGTCGAGCTCGCATGGGAAGCACGGAACCGGCCCCAGCTGCAGGCGTGGGCCAAGGAGCCAGCCCTTGGGCGAGCCCCGAGTGAACCTGTACGGGTTGTCCGCGTTTCTCCGTTACCTGGCAACCGAGGAGAACGCCTCGCCCCATACCCTCCGGGCATATCGCAGCGACCTCGAGCAGTTCAGCCGCTTCTTCGGCGCCTGGCTTGCCGGCCAGGAGACCGACTACAAGGGCAATGTGCCAGCCAGGATAAGATCCCGCCTGGCAGCGCAGCTAGAGATTCAATCCGCTTCCGAGGACTCGGCACGGATACGGTCCGCGACCGACCAGATCGATCCTGCGGGTATCGATACAGCGGTCGTGCGGGCATGGTTGGCACGAATGCATGCTGCCCGGCTTTCACCCTTGACCATGGGTCGCAAGCTGTCGGCGCTCCGTACTTTCTGCACTTATCTGTGCCGCAATGAGATTATCGTTGCCAATCCTGTCTGGCCGTTCCACAACCCGAAGGTGCCGCAGCCTTTGCCACGCGCCCTTAGCAAATCCGAAATGACCGGCTTGCTGCAGGTCTCCGACGATTCCCCTTGCGGACGCCGTGACCGGGCGGTGCTCGAGCTGCTGTACGCTACCGGCCTGCGAGCCAGCGAGCTCACCAGCCTCGAGATCGATGATGTCGAGATGGAGGCACGCACCTTGCGTGTCCTCGGCAAGGGCCGCAAGGAGCGCATCGTGCCCTTCGGCCAGGTGGCGCTGCGAGCCCTGCAACAGTACTTGCCGGTGCGCAGGCGCTGGCTCGGCGAGGACCGCGCCCAGGGAGCCCTCTTTCTCACACCCCGGGGTAAGCGCCTCACTGCCGCAGGGTTGAGGAGCTTGCTTGCCCGCAAACTTCGCCAGGCTGCCATCAGCAAGCACGCCACTCCCCACTCGATCCGACATTCCTTCGCTACCCATCTCCTCGACGCCGGTGCCGATCTGCGCGCCATCCAGGAGCTCCTCGGCCATGCTTCCCTGAACACTACCCAGCGCTACACCTACGTCTCCACTGCGCGGATGAAGGCGGTCCACGAGAAGTCCCATCCCCGCGGCCACCGCCGAGGGCGCTAGCCGCTAGCGGGTCCTGATCCGCCACCCGGAGGTCGCGCAGCGGCAGAATTGCTACAATCCGTGCATGATGGCCGACTGGCATCACACCACGGTTTGCTGCGTGCGTAAGGATGGCACGGTAGCGATGGCCTCCGACGGCCAGGTGAGCGTCGAGCACACCATCCTGAAGGCGGGAGCCCAGAAGGTTCGTCGCCTACACGATGGTGCGGTCATCGCCGGCTTCGCCGGCTCCTCCGCCGACGGCCTGGCGCTGTTCAGCCGTTTCGAAGGCAAGCTGAGCGAGTACCACGGCAACCTGAGGAGGGCGGCTGTCGAGCTGGCCAAGGAATGGCGTATGGACCGAAGCCTGCGTCACCTGCAGGCTCTGCTAATCGTCGCTGATCGCGAGACCTCGATCTTGCTCTCCGGCAACGGCGACGTCATCGAGCCGGATGACGGTGTCCTCACCATCGGCTCTGGCGGGTCTATCGCTCTGGCCGCAGCCCGGGCGATGCTGCGGCATTCCGATTTCGACGCCGAGCAGATAGCTCGCCAGGCCGTGAGCATTGCATCCGAAATCGATATCTACACCAACGACCGCCTCTGCATGGAGATACTGCCCGGGAGTCCACAGAGCGGCCAGCAAGAAGATGAGTGAGCCATGGTGATCCACCTACCCGAGAGCCTCGAAGGAAAAGGGACCATCCCGTCGAGCGCGATCGACGATCTGACCCCCCGCCAGATCGTCGCTGAGCTCGACAAGTATATTGTCGGCCAGGCCGCGGCCAAGCGGGCCGTGGCCATCGCCATCCGGAATCGCCAGCGGCGGCTGCGGTTGTCCGAAGACCTTGCCGAAGAAGTGGTGCCCAAGAACATCATCATGATCGGCCCAACGGGTGTCGGTAAGACCGAGATCTCCCGGCGTCTCTCCCGCCTGACAGGTTCGCCCTTCCTCAAGGTCGAGGCCACCAAGTTCACGGAGGTCGGGTATGTCGGCCGGGATGTGGAGTCGATGGTCCGTGACCTGGTCGAGATCTCCATCAACCTCGTGCGTCAGGAGCAAATGGAGGCGGTTGCTCCCAGGGCCCGCGAACAGGCCGAGGAGCGACTCTTGGATCTGCTCTTGCCCGCACAGCGTCAGCCGCCCGCGGTGGACGGCGCAGAGGTCTCCCCATCGCGTGCCGAGCAGCGATCTACCAGGGAGAAGTTGCGCGCTCAACTGCGGCAGGGTTTGCTCGACGAGCGCAGCGTCGAAGTCGAGGTGCGCGAGAACCGCTTCCCGAGCTTTCAGATCTTCAGCGGTCAGGGTGTCGAGCAGATGGACATCAATCTACAGAACATGATGCCAGGCCTGTTCGGTGCTCAGACCGGACGTCGGGCCATGAAGGTGCCGGAGGCTTTCGAGCATCTCGAGCACGAGGCGGCCGTGGGGCTGCTGGACGACCAGCTAGTGACGCGGGAGGCCATCAAGCGGGTGGAAACCTCGGGCATCATTTTCCTCGATGAAATCGACAAGATAGCCGGTCGCCAGAGCGGCGCCGGGCCGGACGTATCAAGGGAGGGAGTGCAGCGTGACATCCTCCCCATCGTCGAGGGCACGGTTGTCAACACACGCTACGGGATGGTGCGTTCCGACCACATTCTCTTCCTCGCCGCCGGCGCCTTCCACGTCAGCAAGCCCAGCGACCTGATCCCCGAGCTACAGGGGCGCTTTCCGATACGCGTCGAGCTCGACCCGCTCGACAAGGATGATCTGGTTCGCATCCTCACCGAACCGCAGAATTCACTGGTTCGCCAGTACACGGCCTTGCTGCACACCGAGGGGCTCGAAGTCCAATTCAGTGACGACGCCGTCACTACGATTGCCGAGTACGCCGCCTTGGTAAACGATCGCAGCGAGAACATCGGCGCCCGCAGGCTCCATACGATCATGGAAAAAGTGGTAGAAGAGCTATCCTTCACAGCACCCGAAAGAGCAGGGGAACGGGTTGCTGTCGACGAAGCTTACGTCCGCGATGCCCTCCAGGATTTGGTGGCGGACGAGGATCTATCCAAATATATACTGTGAGCCCTTCCGTTCGACTGCGATACACGATTTCCCTGGCGATGGGCCTGACGCTGCTCGCCTGCGGCCACCGCGGTCCTCCGCTCCCGCCCGTCTATCCGCAGCCACCGGGAATCAGCGGGCTCGCGATCTCGCAGCGGGGCACCTACGCGATCCTCCGATTCTCGTCTCCCAACCCCAAGGCCTATGTTTCCAACGAGTTGGTGGAGGTGGAGTCCATCGAGGTTCTCGTTTACGCGGAAAGATACCCGGTGATCGGACCCACATTGCTGGCTGCCGCCCTGGAGCGCCAGCGTGATCTATACGTGAGAGACGCCCGCATCGCCGCCCGGGCAGCTGAGCGAGCCACGGCGGCCGAGGCCGCCGAGAACCCCCCGGTGCAGGCCGCGGGCGGTGGCCAAGAGGCCCGAGAGCAGAGCCCACAAGAGCGACAGCTGAGTCCCGAAGAGGCACTCTTGCGGAGCGTGCCGCCGGATACACTGCGCCAGTGGCGCGAGTTGAAGCTCACCCCTGAGACCATTCTCGACGCCGCCCGCAACCTGAACTCAACGGTCACCAACTTATGGAGCCGGTTGTCCTTGCCGCGAGCGATCATCGATCCATCGCGGCCGCCTGAGCTTCCTGATCCGGGAGTGGTGGCTACGGAATCGGAGGCGCTTCTCGCCACTCAGGCCCACGAGCGGCCGATTGCCGGACGACAATTTCTCGAACACGCCTCCACCGCCTTCACCATCCCGCTCGATGAGGCCAGCGACTTTCTCGTCGGAAATCTGCTCCAGGTGACTTACCCACTGGGCACCCCATCACCAGGTCCCGTGCGCACCCGTTATTTCTTCGCCGTTCGCGCCGTCTCCAAGCAGCACCGGGCGGGCCAGATACAAAATGTTCTAGCTATGGCCCCGGTCACCGTTCCGGTGGCGCCCGAAGTGCCGGTCGCCACGGTCACCAAGGAGGGCGTCAAGCTCACCTGGAATCCCCCAGCCGGCGATCTGGCGATCAGGGAACTCGATCCGGCTACCCTCCGCTACAACGTCTACCGCAGCGAGCGGGGCGAGATCATGGGGCCGAAGCCCATGAACTCGGCACCGATCGCAGAGCCCAGCTACTCCGACACCACCATGGTCTGGGGACAAAGCTATCTTTATGAGGTGAGAGCATTGATGGTGCCGGCCGACCAGGGCATCCCTCGCGAGAGCAGCGGCAGCCGTACCCCTAGAATTAGGGTCATCGACGTCTTTCCGCCGGCGACGCCTGGCATTCCGCAAACCACGGTCGCCGGCACTCAAGTGACGGTGCGCTGGCAGCCATCGGCCGATTCCGACCTGAGCGGCTACCTGGTCTACCGGCACCCGGCGCCGGCGCCGCCTCTGCCGGAGCCACGCGATCGAGTGAACGAGGAGGCCGGGGCCGAAGCTGCGGAACCGCCGGCGACAGAAACCCTTGCCCAAAGGAGAAGGAGGGCCCGCCGGCGGCGGCGCTCCAACCCGATGGTAGAAGCCGGCTGGCAATTGCTGACGCCGACGCCGGTTCGAGCTCCCCGCTTCATCGATCCCAACCTCGAGGCCGGCATCGCCTACATCTACGCCGTCGAGGCGGTCGACAAGGAGGGAAATGTCAGCCCGGCGGTTGCCAGCGAGGAGCCCGGGGTGTCGCTGCGGTGAGCGAGCAGGGGAGGCTGGGCTTTTTCAAGTACACCGGTGCAGGCAACGACTTCATCATTCTCGACAATCAGGACGCCCACCTTCGCGGCGAGCCGGCGGCCCTGGCGCGGGCCTTGTGCCGGCGGGCACATTCCGTCGGCGCCGACGGCCTGGTGGTCCTCGACAGCCCAACGGCCGACGATCCTCCGGGGACCACCGTGCGGTTCCGCTTGTGGAATGCTGATGGAACCACGGCGGAAATCTCCGGCAACGGTGCCCGTTGCGTTGCCCGCTATCTCGTGGACCAGGGTGGGAGGGCTGACGAGCTGATGTTGGCGACCGACATTGGCCCGGTGGCGGCCCATGTCGACGGAGACATCACCCGCGTCTGCTTGCCGATTACGGCCAAGGTCCAGCCGGGCCGACGCATGCGCGTGGAGGGGCGTGACCTGACCGGAACCTACGTCGAAGTCGGCGTCCCTTTCTTTGTTTGCTTTACCGAGAACCCTGAAGAGCTGCCGGTGCGGTTCTTGGGACGCGCCATCCGCCACCATCCGGATCTGGCGCCGCGCGGCGCCAACGTCGACTTCGTCAGGATAGAGGATGAGCAGCGGCTCTCGTTTCGCGTCTACGAGCGGGGCGTCGAGGCCGAGACTCTTTCCTCCGGAACCGGCAGCTTGGCCGCAGCCCTGGCGGCGGCAGCGGCCGAGAAGGTCCGCTCGCCGGTCGCCTGCGTCGCTCGCGGTGCCACCCTTACCGTCCGCTTCACCAAGCACGCGCAGGAGCAGGCCGACGCCGACCATCAGGCCTTCGATGGTCTGGAGATAGAGGGAGACGCGCACTGCGTCTATCGCGGTGAAGCTCCCCTCGGGGCCTTGAGCTCAGCTCCTTGACGGCCCCCCAGGCCGGCGGCGCAGCATAGCATTGTAGGCGGGAATCGCAACGAGCAGACCCAGCGTCACCGAGACGACGTTAATGAGCACGTCATCCCAGTCGAAGTAACGTCTGGGCCACCAGATCTGCAAGACCTCGTCCAGCAGACCAACGCTGCCGCCGGCAAAAAGCGTCGCCACCGCGGGAAGGATCCAGGCACCATCCCGTAACCCACATTTCTCATCACCCTCCTGCTGCGGGCACGGATAGACCTGCGCCGACGGCGTCGCGCTTGCTCGGTCTCCTCGACGTATCGTCAAATACGCCTGCGGCGCTCTCCCGAAGTAGAAGAGTCCGGCCAGCAAGCCGTAGCCAAGGTAATGCAGTCGCTCCTGGGGCACTCGGGCGGTTACCGTGCCGAAGGCATAGATCGATAGAGCCAGAAGAAGCCAAACCCGCTCCATCCAGGTGGTCAGGCTCCACAGGCCCAGCCCGAGAAAAAAGACGCTCACCGCCCCGAGTACCACCAGCGTGGCTGCGGTACGGTCGAGAGCCGTCTCACCCCACAACGCCTTGAATCGATCTACACCGAGCCCCATGAACGACTGCAACGACAGCAGTAGCACCACATAGACGACCACCGTAAACCAGTAGGCGCCAGAACTGACCCTCATCTCGAGGCGTTACGGTCCTGCAGGCTGTCGAGTGTCACACCCGGGCACGACGGTGCCACAGGCGGTGCCGAGGATGTACCCTCCACCGACCAAGAGGCCAGGTGACTGTCGATGAAAACAGCGGAACGATCGGCGTAGTCCCAGCGCTCGTCCATGCCGGGCAGGCTCACCGTTTCCGTCGTTGCCATCGGCTCCCCCCAGCTCAGCTTCACCTGCTCGGGACTCATGCCGGCACGAACCGCGCCAGCCAACATGAGTCTTTGGTCCTCTTCGGACCATCCGTTTGCTGCAAGCTGCTGCCAAACCTCTCTGATCTCGTCGATCGGCCGCTCGCTGACCGCCAGGGGAGCGCGAGTGAAGCGTGGCACGCCCTCGTAACTCGATGCCGACACCCGCTGCAGCAAGAGGGTCGCCGGCGGAAGGTTCAGCGCCCAGGAAGCCGGCCGCAGGGTCGCCCGCTCGAATATGACGTCCCCCTGCTCCTGCACCGCGATACTGGCATCGAGTGGCAGCAGGCGAACGCGCAGATTCTCCGCGTCTTGCGGCAGGGTGATACTCAGGCTCACGAGCGTTGACTCACCACCCACAACTCCGCTGCTCGCAACGCGCTGGCCGCCGGCCTCCAGAACCAGGCCGATGGTGGCGGAGCCACCAGTGGCGCTTGGCGAGCGTGCCCAGACATCGAGAATCACTTCTTGGCCCCGCAACCGACGGCTGATCTGGGGGCCGAGCTGCTGCTGGAGATAGACAGCCTGGCGATGGCTGTTGTCGCCCACCTCAACCCCACCACCCGCTTTCGGCGACATCCAACGGGGCGGCACGCTCTGTTTGAGGCCGGCCGCGGGCCATACCAACAACGTAAGGTCTCGCCAGCCGTTCCTGTCGGGTCGCCCGCTAGCGCTGCTAGCGGACGGAGCCAGAGGTGCCGGCGCAGCGGTCACTTTACCGACCTGTCCTCCACGGGCATCGAGCGCACCCACAACTTGCCAGCACGGAACTGCCGGTCCACTCGGCGTCACCGGCGCCGATGCCATGACCTGCAGATCGGGGTTGCCGAGCAGGCCGAGCGAGCTCGCCAGCAGCTTGACCGGAAGCATCAGACCCCATTCAACCCCGTCCCATTGAAAGACCAGCGGCAGAATCCCCGGAACGTGAAGTTGCCCGGGCAGCGGCTCTTGTGGCCAGGGGCCAAGGGCTTCCCGGCCGCCGAGCAGATTCACCGCTCGCCTTGCCACCGCCTCCGGCATCGTTCGAGCACCGATTCCCACCGGACCACCGAACTCCGGCTGGTATCGATCGTCCAAGTCCACAGTCGTCGTCCACCAAGGTGGAGTTGCATGCTTCCGTTTCTCTTCCGCGGCGCTGCCGGCGGCAACCGGGGCCTCGGATTCGACGCTCGCTAGCGATTCGGCAGGAAGAAAAGCGGCGACGCCGTGGAAGGCACGAAACTGCGCTGCAGAAAAAGGTGCGAGGTAGTCATCGTGCCGCAGTCGTACGGTGAAAGGATCTCCGACCACTGACCAGCGACGCCCGAAAGTATCGATGATCTGCTCCACATAGGCGACCACGCTACCTGCCGGCAGGGTCATGACCGGAACTCCGTCGTCCGTCGAGGTAGTGAACAGCGTTGCGGCCTCGAGCGTGACCGCTCGCCGCACCTGCTCCACCGCTGGAGGGGGTCCCATGAGCCCGGTCGGACGCATCACGTCAGCGCCCGGCGGAGTGTCTACACTCTGTCCGCTCACTGCAGCTGCGACAGCGCAAGGCAGCATCGCCACCCACGGAAGCACCATCCACAGAGGCCGATGGCCTCTCCGCGCCCTCGCGACGTAGGGCGACGAGAAATGCAGGCTAGCGACGAACCCTGGTGAGATATGCGCGCCTGGCATCCGTGTGGGGTCCTCAGTCCACCGTTCCACCCGGTTTCACCTCGACCACCTCCACCTCGACTCCGCGAGCCTTGCACTCCGCCTGCAGAGCCTCGGGCGTGCCGGTCAGAAGGGGAAAGGTACCGTAGTGCATCGGAATCACCCGCGGCACTCGCAGTAGCTCGCAGGCCTTGGCCGCCTCTCTGGGGCTCATGGTGAAGTGATCGCCGACAGGCAACAACGCCAGGTCTGGCTCGTAGAGCTCGGCGATCAATTCCATGTCGGCAAAGACGGCTGTGTCTCCCGCATGGTAGACGCGCCGGCCGTTCTGGAAGGTGATGACGTAGCCGCACGCTTCCCCACCATAGAGGATCTGGCCTCCATCGAGAATGCCGCAGGAATGGACTGCGTGAACCATGGTCACCTGTAATCCGGCAACTTCTTGTGTGCCGCCTTTGTTCATCGGCCGCGTTACTCCCGCCGGCACCCCCTTGCTCTGTAGCCAATGGGCAGTCTCGAAGATTGCCACGATCGCCTCAGGTTGTTGTTGCTCATAGAGTTGGACAGCGTCCTGGATGTGGTCGAAATGGCCGTGGGTGACCAGCATGAGGTCGAGGCGCTCGAAGCGATGAAACTTCTCGGGGCAGCGTGGGTTGTTCATGACCCATGGATCCACCAACAGCTCAACACCCTCCGGACTCGTCAACAGGAAGGTCGAATGGCCAAGATAGGTGAACTCCACGCCGAGACCGAGCGACATGCTCATCCTCCTTTCTCTTTGAAGGGCAGGGAAGCGACCGTTGCCTCGCCCGCGCCCTGTCCGTCGACGACCATCATCACGCGGGTACCCGGAGCGGTTTGCTGCCGCCGCACAAAACCGAGACCGATGGGACCATGGCACGGCGAGATCACCGCCGAGGTCAGCTTGCCAATGTTTCGCTCTGCCGCCATCAGCTCCGCCCCGGGCAACACCGGCTCGGATAGCCGCAGGCCGACGAGCCTTCGGTTGACATGACCACGGTAGTGAAGGCGAGCGACTGTTTCTTGCCCTAGGTAACAACCTTTCTCGAAATCGACGCCATCTTCCATCCTGGCCTCTTGCGGAAGTTGTTCCCCGGTCAGCTCTCGACCGTGACGCGGCAGGCCTTCCTCGACGCGCAAGATCTCCGCGACATTCCATCCGAGCAGCGCCGGCGGCCCACCGCCAGCCTTCTCTAGGGCCAGGTAAAGCGACCGCAAACAAGCGACCGACAAGTGCACCTCGACCCCGATAGCGGCCAGGGCGGGGGTCCTCGCAATCCTCACATCATTATCCGCAATGCGGGCATCCAGGTGTGCACGCATCGAGCCAGAGGGCATTGCAATGCCGGCGCTCTCGAGGAGCTCCCCGGTCGATGGCCCGACGACGCCGACGACGGTTTTCTGATCGCGTAGATCCTCGAACTCGACTGGTGCTCGTAGAATTCGCTTGTGCAGCTCGGCAAGCACGACATCGGCGACACCAGCATCGCAGGAGATGTGGATAGATTCCTCCCCGACCCATAGATCGAGATCACCCACAACCTTTCCTTTCTGATCCAGCAACAAGGCCCTGCAACCCTCACCCGGGTCGACCGCTTCGATATCGTTCGTCAACAACCTCTGAAGAAAGCTCGCGCGCGCTTCACCGTTGACCTTGATCAAGGCGCGCCAGGTGCGGTGCATCAGCGCCACACTCGAACGTGCCGCCTCGTATTCGCCCAGCTCATCTCCGTAGTCGGCCGTCGCCTCGAAGCCGTCGATCTCCACCAGCCGACCACGCCGGTCGATAGAGAGCTGCTGGCACGTTGAGCCGGTCATCACCGGTCTGCCCCCGTCAACACCTCGTCAAGGGTCACGGTGACGTCGCTAGCCCCCACATCGACAGGCCCGGCCCGGCCGGACAGATCGCCGGCCGTGCTGGTCAGCGCGTCGCCGTCCTGGTCGACTTTGGCGGTAATCGTCATCTGTCCTACCAGCCGAGTCCCTGGCACCATCGCGTCTTGCTCGCTGATGACGAACCGCAGCGGAAACGAAGCGCGGCGATGTTGCTGTACTGCCAGCGGCGGACCACCTTGCCGGCCTGCAACCCTGACGATCAGGAAGAGGACGGCACCGGCAGGGACACGGTCCGCTAGCTCCGCGGATACCTCGACAACCCCGGAGATGCGGTTGGCCGTCGGGGCCGCCTGGGTCGCCGCAGCCGACGATACGGGCCGCGGCGGTGGCGGGCTGGGGATTGCGGCAGCCTCCTCGCTGCCGATCTCCTCGACATTGCGCGACACACAGGCGGCCATCAAGAACAGCGAGGTAAGCAGAAGCCAGCCAGCCGCCCAGTGGAGTCGTCGACAGACCCCCTGCCGCCACACCGGCCCGCACAAACAACGGTAAAAGCTGGGTGGGTAGATCCTCTCCATCAATTCAGCGCCGCTGCCACGCTTCGCACCTTTTCCAGACATCGTCGCACTATTCCCGCCCGATCATCGATCTGCACATCACCCCCAGTCTCGCTCGCTGCCAGATCGAGACAGCCGGCAAGGCCGGCCAAGGCTTCCCGACAACTAGCCTGGACTTCTCAACGGCTCGCGGCTGCGCGAGCGCAATGGCAGGCGATGACTGCGTTGCGCTTAGCTCGAGGGCTCGATGTACTGCACGAGTACGCTTGCGCCCTCGAACCGGCGCGCGCCTTGTCCTCGGTACCCTTGCGCCCGCTCGCTT
>JBHHYG010000044.1:0-14991 GCA_046757445.1 Acidobacteriota bacterium | reverse complement strand
GCCCGCGCCCTTTCCCACGCCCTCGCGACGAAAACCGTTGAGAAATGCGGGCTAGACGAGGTGCCGATGCGGGTGCTCAGGACCATCGTCGCGGTCTTCCGGGCATCTTTCTAAGTCGGACGATGCGTCGCTACTGTCGGCAACAGGGAGATCGATCGAGCTCCCTACTCCCTCGTCTTCTACGCGTGGCAGCTCTTTTGCTACTGATTGGGGAGAATCAGCCGCTCGCCGGGGTAGAGGGTGCTGGTGGGGGTGAGGCCGTTCAACTGGCACAGGCGGTCCAGCGGCACGGCGAGGTGGGCGGCGACGGAATCGAGGCGATCGCCGGAGCGGACCGTGTAGGTGAGCGTCTTTGCGGGGCCGGAGGCGCCGGGGACGGTGAGCTCGTCGCCCGGGTAGATGGTGCTGTTTGCGGACAGACCGTTGGCGGCTAGGAGGTCCTCTAGGCTGACGCCGAAGCGGCGGGCGATCTTGTAGGGGGCATCACCCGGCTGAACAGTGTAGTGGTTTTCGTCATGGCGCCGCGGCGAGGTGTTGTCGGCGGCCTGCGGCGAGGTATAGACGACGATCTTGTCGCCGGCATAGACGACGTCGTGCGTACGGTAGTTCCAGCCCTTCAAGCGCTCGACGGGGAGGCCGAAGCGGCGCGCAATGGTGGCGAAGGAATCGCTGGTGCGCACGGTGTAGATGATACGCCCTTGCGTTTCGGTGCCGCCATCGGTCGCCGTCTCTGCGGCCGGGATCCTGTCCCGCACGCCGAAGTAGGCGATCAGCTCGGTTCCCGGGTAGACGAGGTCGGAGCCGAGGTCGTTCCGGCGCATCAGGTCGAGCACGCTGGTGCGGAAGGCGCTGGCGATCTGGTGCAGGCCGTCGCCCGGCTGCACGGTGTAGACGATGCGCTCGCCCTCCTCCAGGCCGGAGACCGCCGGGCCGCTGTAGAAACGCTCCGCCCGCCCTACCGGCACCAGCAGTGGCGAGCCAGCGACGATCTGGTCGGGCTCGGCAAGGTCATTGAGCTGCTGTAGCCCCCCGATCGTGGTGCCGTAGTCGGAGGCGATGGTGGAGAGTGTCTCACCTCGACGGACTCGGTGTCGTATGAAGTGGGGAGGCTCGGCGGCCGGAATGGCGGCGAGGGCGGTGGCGAAGCGCTGGGCCGCACCCTGCGGGATGCGGACTGTGGTCTCGTCGCCCGCCGGTGTGGTCATGCCGAGGTCGGGGTTGAGGGTGCGAATGGTTTCTAGGGTGGTGCCGGCGGCCTCGGCGACAACTCGTAGGTCGGTAACGACATCGACGGTCGCCTCGTCATAGCGCAGGGGCGGTTGGGGGTCGAGACGCTCCGGTGTGTTCCGGGCGGTTTCAAGCGACTTCCTGGCCTCCTTGGCGGAAGAAGCCATCCACCGTTCATCGGCGCCAGCGTGCGGGGCGGGGCCTTGCAACAGGCTCTCCAGCTCCAGGGCATGGACGCGGTGGAACAGATCATCGAAATCGGCTCGTCGCTGCTGCTGTTGGTCGGCCGGCAACATCTCGCCCTCGAGGTAGAGTCGCATGGCGGCCTCGAACTGCGCCCGGGCCTCCTGGTAGCGACCCTCTCTGTAGGCCTTGCCGCCGGCGGCGAGATGTTTCTCTGCGGCGGTCTCGTGGGCCGGGAGGGGGCTGGCGGAGACGGCTCCGGCGGCGAGCGGTCGAGCCGAGGCTGCATCCTCCGGTGGCTTCGACGCCGAGTGGCCACAGCCGGCGGCCAGGAAGCTCAGCGCCAGCAGCGCCGTGGCCGATCCTGAGCGGCTGGGCGCACGCCTTGCTCGCCGGCTCGATCGCCCCGTCCAGGCGCTGGTGAAGGATGTCTGAAGGCCTGGGTTGCGCATATTGGAATCATTGTAGAGGCCCTGACTACCTCGTTTCCTCCCCTTTTTTCACCGGCGCCACGGCGAGGAGATCCTGCCCGCATTTCTCAACAGCTCGCGCCCGCTCGCTTCACGATCCGTTGAGGACTGCGGGCTCGCGGCTGGAGGAGGTGTGGGTTGACAAAAGAGGATAAATGTGTCGTAATTTGTAATGGGTGACAATTGCAGGCTTGTCTCCCTCTTGCCCCTATCGTCTGCAGGAGGGTGAGCTGATGATCGTCTGCACGAGGTGTCAGCACAAGGCCAAGGAGATCGAGCGCCAGCGTCAGGTAATCGCCAGCCAGAAGAAAGAGCTCCGGGCCTTCCGCGCGCGCGTCAAGGAGCTGGAAGCGGCACTTTGCGAGGCCTGTGAGTACGGAGAGGTTTGCAAGCACTTCCCGGCCAGGGACGTGCTTGCAAAGGCGTAACCCGGACCGCGGCCCTGCTATCGCCTGCCCGCCTACCAGCTACCGAAGGGGAAGGCGAGGTAGGGGCGTAGTGCAAGGTAGAGCCAGACAGCGACTAGAAACAGCGCCGCAGGAGCCCAGCGCCACCTGAGGATCAACCGTAGCCCCAGATAGAGCCAGGCAGTGGCGAAGATGAGCAGGGCAGAGGCCTTGGAGATCGGCGCTCCACGGATCCGGTAGTCACTACGATGAAAGGCCATGGCCACGAAGATGGTCAACCCTGCCAGGGTCCAGAGATAAAGGGCGACCTTTCTACCGTTGGCCTTCCTGGCAGCTGGGTTGGCAGGGATTGCCATCTAGGCTGACCTCGCTTTGGCCTGGTCGGGTGAGGAAAGCGCCGTACCGATAGGCCCGTCGAGCCGGCGTCGGACCGGCACGCCAAGCTGGGTGTAGCTTCTTCCACTTGGCTCGATGCGGCAAAAGGTTATTCCTGCCAAGGGGGGCATTGCGATACACTGCGGAGGGGCAGGATGGATACAGGGGTGGGGTGTATCAACCGGGGCCACTTTCCATGAGTGTGCCGCATCACCTTCGATGCTCCAGGCATCCGTCTCGCACTCTATTCCCGCGAGTGCCGGAGAAGAAGACCGCAGGGAAATGAACCGCATGGTGAAGCCGCTCGATTTCTTCAAGTCGGCCAAGCGGATCAGGGACAAGAATGCGGGGGAGGAGCCGAATTCTCCTGCAACGGACCCCATAGAGCCTGAGGCACTTCCGCAGCCTCCATCCGGCGAACCGGGATCTGCGGCATCTGCTGAGGCGCCGCGAGACCCGGCTTCTCGACCGCCAGAGCCACCGCCCGCCGTCGGACCACCGTCACTCAGCGCTGAGGCGACGGTGGCAAGTGCGTCCGAGGTTGCCCCGCCGGCGAGTGGGGAGCCATCACCCGTAGAAGCCGCGGAGCCGATGCTGCCTCCGCGTGGCGCACTCGGTGAACAGGACCCGGCGCTGACGATGGCCGCAAAGAGTGCTGCCGCGGATGATGTTGCGGCACAGGATCTTTCGTCCGACCAGATCTACGCCGCCAGCAGCAAGGTAGTTCGCCGGCTTTTCGTGGCTGCGGCCTCTCTGACCGATGAGTCCCAAGGGGCAAGGTTGCCAATCGAGGAGCTCGTGGAGGCCAGCCATCGGATCTTGCGGAAGATCGACGCCGGCAACGGCCTCATCGCCAAGGCGGTAGGCAGCTATCCCGATACCAAGCATTTCATCCTGCCGCACTCGGTCAACGTGGCCATCCTCTCGCAGCGTATCGCGCGCCAGTTGGAGCTCGAGCCACGGGAGCTGGAGACGCTTTGTCTTGCTGCCCTGGCCCATGATGTCGGCACGGTTCGCATCCCCGATCGTATTTTCAACAAGCCTGATAGCTTGTCGGGAGATGAGTGGGAAGTAATGCGCCAAAGGCCCCGCCACAGCTACGATATTCTCTGTACCCTTGGGCCCGACTATCGGTCTGTAGCTGAGATTGCCTACCAGGTGCATGAGCGTCTCGATGGCAGCGGCTATCCTCGTCAGCTAAAGGTAGACGAGATCGCAATCGAGGCATCCATCATCGGTGCCGTTGACATCTTCGAAGCCTTTATCCATCCACGTCCCTACAAGAAGACCGTCCCGGCAGCCGCCATGTATGGCGTCGATAACTTGATGCGCATGTCGCATCAGTTTGGCGACAGCGTCCTCAAGGCACTGGTCCGTAGCATCGGGCTCTTTCCAGTGGGCACGTACGTGAAGCTCAATAGTGGAGAAGTAGCGCAGGTCTTCGAGAGCAAGCAGCACAATCCGATGCGTCCCACAGTCGATGTGCTCTTTGATACCCAAGATCGTCGCATCAAGAGAGGGAAGACGATCGACCTGATGCAAACGCCACACCTGTACGTGTTCCGACCCCTGTCGGCGGAAGATTTGCGCGAGCTTGGTTTGTTGAAGGAAGCAAGGGAAGGGAGCAGACGCTAGAGGGCCAGCGCCACTGCGGTTGCGCGCTGCGATAGCCTGCTGCAGAGACGATCGATGCCTGTACGTTGACAGCTCACCCTGGCCATGGCCGACACATTCTCTTCCAGCATGCCTGCGGTGGTGACGACAACCAGGCTCGATGGGGTGCCGTTGCTGCGTCGGGGCAAGGTGCGCGACGTGTACGAGCTTGGCGATCATTTGTTGATCGTAGCTACCGATCGACTCTCCGCCTTCGATTGCGTTTTGCCTGACGGCATACCGTACAAAGGTCAGGTGCTCACGCAAATCTCTCGCTTCTGGTTCGAGCGGCTTGGTGATCGCGTCCCACACCATCTCGTCACCGCACAGGTGAGCGAGTTCCCATCGCCGCTGCACCGCTATGCGGATCTGCTCGCGGGGCGCAGCATGTTGGTGAGGAAGGCCAAACGCCTGGATATCGAGTGCGTGGTGCGCGGCTATCTGATCGGCTCGGCATGGGAGGACTATCAGCAAACGGGTTCCGTCGGCGGCATTGGTCTCCCTAGCGGGTTGCCTTTGGCCGGGCGTCTTCCGGAGCCGATCTTCACACCCGCCAGCAAACAGGATCGCGGCCACGACGAGAACATCCCTTTCGGCCGCGTCGAAGAGATGGTGGGGGAAGAGACCGCCGACCTCCTTCGCCGGACATCCCTCGGCCTCTACCGAGAGGCGATTACCCACGCCGAGGGGAAAGGCATCATCATCGCCGACACCAAGTTCGAGTTCGGCCACGTCAACGGCCAATTGATGCTCATCGACGAGGTCCTCACTCCTGATTCTTCCCGTTTTTGGCCCACTGATCTCTATGCCCCGGGTTCGAGCCCGCCATCATTCGACAAGCAGTTCGTGCGTGATTACCTGGCCGGGCTTGACTGGGATCGCACTCCTCCCGCACCTTCTTTGCCGCCCGCTGTCGTATCGGCCACCAGCGAGAAGTACCTGGAGGCATACCGGTGTTTAACCGGCCGGTCGATGTCCGAAGCAGCGCAGTAAACCAATGAGCAGGAAAGGCATGAGGCAACGGCTCGAGGCCTTGGTCAGTGACATGGTCTCGGGGGGCATACGGCTTGAGGAGGGAATGGGGGAGTTCGAATGTCAGTTCCTGCTCCGGGTGCTGCGAGAGAATGGCGGCAACCAGAGCCGAGCTGCGGAGGTCCTTGGTATGCACCGCAACACCTTGAGGAACAAGCTGCGTCGGTACGGCATTCGGTAGCGGCAACGGAGTGGACGCGAAGGGTGAGGCTGGAGCCTCGCGGTGCCCTGGCGACTTGACGCTAAGGGGCGTCATTGCTAGAATTAGCACTCCTGGCGCTTGAGTGCTAAGCGCCGGGCCCAGTTTTTGGATCTCACAGTCGATCTGTTTCGTGAAGCGAATCTTCCGGGACCAAGGAGTGCCCGATGGCGACCAAAACCAAGACCAAGAGTGGGAAAAAGGCGACAATGAAAGTTCGACCGCTGCAGGATCGTCTGCTCGTACAGCGGCTAGACCTGGAGGAAGAGGTGCGCGGAGGCATCATTATCCCTGACACCGCCAAGGAAAAGCCTCTCGAAGCGAAAGTGATTGCGGTGGGCCAGGGTCGTCGCCTCGACGACGGGTCACGATCGACGTTCGAGGTCTCGATTGGCGATACCGTTTTGGTGGGCAAGTATTCAGGCACCGAGATCAGATTGGGTGAAGAGGAATACTTGATCCTGAAAGAGGACGAGGTTCTCGGGATTATCTCCTAGTTAGGACGAAAAGGCGGCCGGCTGACGGCTGAGCACGGAGGTTGAGATGGCAAAACGGATCACCTACGGCGACGAGTCTCGACGGGAAATCATGACCGGTGTCGACAAGCTCGCAAATGTGGTCAAGATCACCCTCGGCCCGAAGGGTCGCAACGTCGTATTGGAGAAAAAGTTTGGCGCGCCGACGATCACCAAGGATGGAGTGACCGTCGCCAAGGAGCTCGAGCTAGAGAGCCCGACGGAGAATCTTGGCGCTCAACTGGTCAAAGAGGTCGCCAGCAAGACCTCCGATGTAGCCGGTGACGGTACTACGACGGCGACCGTTCTGGCCCAGGCCATCTTTGCGCACGGCATGAGGAACGTCACCGCCGGTGCCAACCCGATGGCGCTCAAACGCGGGATCGAGCAGGCAGTCGCTGCTGCAGTCGATTCGATAAAAAAGCTGTCGAAGCCGGTCAGAGGGGAGGCGATCGCACAGGTGGGTACGATTTCCGCCAACAGCGATCGCACGATTGGCGAGATCATCGCAGAAGCGATGGACAAGGTCGGCAAGGATGGCGTCATTACGGTCGAGGAAGCCAACTCCCTCGAGACCAGTCTCGACGTGGTCGAGGGAATGCAGTTCGATCGCGGCTACCTGTCGCCTTATTTCGTCACCGACCCGGAGCGGATGGAGTGCGTGCTCGAGGATCCCTACATCCTGGTGCACGAGAAGAAAATTTCTGCGCTGAAAGACCTGCTGCCGGTGTTGGAGCAGATTTCTCGGCTCGGCAAACCGCTTCTGCTCATCGCTGAAGACGTCGAGGGCGAGGCGCTGGCAACGCTGGTGGTCAACAAGATCCGCGGCACACTGCATGCCGCTGCGGTGAAGGCCCCAGGGTTCGGTGAGCGCCGCAAAGCGATGCTGCAAGATGTGGCAATCCTCACCGGTGGCCAGGCCATCAGCGAAGATCTCGGCGTCAAGCTCGAGAACATCAAGGTCGAGGATCTCGGTCGCGCCAAGAAGGTCATCATTAACAAGGATGAGACTACTCTTATCGAGGGAGCCGGGAAGGCCTCCGAGATCGAGGGCCGAGTCAGGCAGATTCGTGCCCAGATCGAGGAAACCAGCTCGGATTACGACCGCGAGAAGCTCCAGGAACGCCTCGCCAAGCTGGTCGGCGGCGTGGCGGTGATCAACGTCGGCGCGGCGACCGAGACCGAGATGAAGGAGAAAAAAGCACGGGTCGAGGACGCCATGCACGCCACCAAGGCTGCCGTCTTGGAGGGCATCGTTCCCGGTGGTGGTGTGGCCCTGCTGCGTGCCCAAAAGGTGCTGGACAAGCTCGAGGTCGATGGTGACGAGGCGATCGGCGTGCAGATCGTGCGTCGGGCCCTGGAGGAACCGCTGCGGCAGATCGCCAACAACGCCGGAATGGAAGGATCTGTCGTCGTCGAGAAGGTGCGCGGCGGCGCAGCAAGCAATGGCTTCAATGCCCAGGCGATGGAGTATCAGGATCTGGTGAAGGCGGGGGTCGTGGATCCTACCAAGGTGGTGCGCCACGCGCTGCAAAACGCAGCCTCAGTATCAGCTCTACTGTTGACCACCGAGGCCCTGATTTCGGAAATCCCGGAGAAGGAGGAGGAAGCGGGCCATCAGCACGCCCCCGGCGGCATGGGCGAGTTCTAGCCCGGACTTCTCAACGACTCGCGGCTGCGCGGACGCAAGGGCCGCGATGACTGCGTTGCACTTGGCTCGAGGGCTCGACGTACTACACGAGTACGCCTGTGCCCTCGAACCGGCGCGCGCCTTGTCCTCGCGACCCTTGCGCCCGCTCGCTTCACGACCCGCTGAGAAGTCCGGGCTAGCCTGCATTTCTCAACGGGCCCCTGGCGCCGGCTGGCTGCTTTGCTCACTGTGCAGCTGCCTGCTACGATGTTTTTGATCCTGCCCAAGCTTTGCGTGATCCCGCGGTCACGTCGAAATCGATCCCTCAGCAAAGGAGAACAAACGACCCATGAAATCAAGGACTTGGATTGCCTTAGGGTTGCCACTACTGATTATCGTGAGCGTGGTGGTCGCATTGCCACTCGACGCCCAGCAGGAATCGACACTCAAGATAGCGGTGATCAACGGCGATCGCGTCATCGCGGAGTCCAACATCGGCAAGACGGTATCTGATCAGGCGCAACAGAAAACCGACGATTGGCAGGCGCGCATCGACGCCAAACAGGTTGAGCTAGACACTATGGTCCGTCAGCGGCAAGAGCAGGCGCTGACCCTGAACCAGGAGGCGCTGGCGCGGATGAACTCTGATATCGAGGAGCGCCAAGTCGAGCTGCAGCGCATGCGAGACGACGCGCAACGGGAGTTGCAGCGCCTGGCGCAGCAGCTGCAGGCGCAGGTCAACGGCAAGCTCGTTCCTGCCGTGGAACGCCTGGCGCAGGAGGACGGCTACGATTTGATCCTCGACAGCCGTATGACGGGCATACTCTACTTTGGCAGCAAGATCGACGTTACCGAACGCTTCATCGGTCTGGTAAACGAAGGTATCGGTACGGGAGCGCAGCAGCAGGGCGATTCCGAGTGACAGAGTTCCCTGATCCACGAGGCAGGGGAACCGCTGCCGGGTGCTACTAACCCGGTGGAGGAAAGTCGGGACTCCACGGGCCGCGTGCTGGGTAACGCCCAGTGGGGGAAACTCCAGGCCAGTGCCACAGAAACGATACCGCCACCCGCAAGGGCGTCCGCTCGCGGGCGCCAGGGTGGTAAGGGTGGAACGGTGGGGTAAGAGCCCACCAGTGTCGGCGGTGACGCCGGCAGCTCGGTAAACCCCACGTGGAGCAAGGCCAAATAGGGGAGCACGGGGAGGCCCGCCCCTCGCTCCCGGGTAGGCCGCATGAGGCGGCGGGTGACCGCCGTCCCAGATTCATGGTTCCCACCTCGGCCGTTGCCGGGGCAACAGGATCCCGCTTACTCGCCTCGTGGGTCAGCGGATTCGTGCCACATGTGATGGGCGAGGAGTTGCCCGACAGTCTCGGCCTCTTCTGTCGTTGGCGGGCCGTGTGTCGCGGCGCGCTCGCGCGACACGACTCTTGCCTGCTTGGGCGGGGCAGAGGGCCCGGCATCGGGGCAACCCCTCACCCGATACCATCTTACGCCTTTGCCGACAGTCTGACCATGGAAAAGTACTCGATCCTCGGTCGCGGCGTTTTGTCAACCTACAGCTTCTGAGATAATTGCGCCATGAAGAATCGACCGGCGGCCGGCCAACCCGCGAGGGCGATGAGAAATGCGGGCTAGAGGGCCCAGTGTCTGGGGACAGCTCGATGTGGCAGCAACTTCGATCGAGGCTGCGGCTTCACTGCTCGAGCTGCGGCGCTCGGTGGCGAGGAACATCACTGCTGCCATCAAGTGCCTACTCGAGGCCCAGGATGCAATCGAGCTAGGTGCCTCGAGCCTTGCTGTCCAGCTCGAGCTGGTTAGCGCCGGCCTGTGGGCAGGGGCGGCGGAAAACGAAATCAAGGATTGGCAAAGCCGGCAAATCGACGGCGACGTTCCACAAGCACGCGAACTACGTGCCTTTCCGCGCTTCAACCTCAAATCACCGATTCGGTTGCGGCCGGAGCTGTTGCTGACTCGATCTGAGCACGTGCAAGTACCGATCAAAGGCTCCACGGTCAACATTAGCAGGGGGGGAGCGCTGGCCCAGGTCGATCAGGGAATCTTGCAGAGTGGCCGTTACCGGGTCCAGTTCCTGGCTCTCCGAGGCCATGGAGGTCATGACGGGCTATGGGGTACGGTTCGGAGATCCCGGGCAACGGATGCTGGGTGGTTCATCGGCATCGAATTCGAGCAGCACCTGCAAGATCTCCCGGACTTTCCACCTGGCTGCTAGCCCGCATATCTCAACGGGTCGTGAAGCGAGGGGGCGCAAGAGCCGCGAGGATAAGGCGCGCGCCGGTTCGAGGGCGCAGGCGTACTCGTTGCAGTACGTCGAGCCCTCGGGGCAAGCGCAGCGCAGTCGTCACGTCCCTGGCGCCCGCGCAGCCGCGACCCGTTGAGATATGCGGGCTAAAACGGGATGTCGTCGTCGCTGACGTCGCTGCCGGATGGGTCTTCGCTCACCTCTGACGGCGCTGGCTCGGCGAGCTCCGAGGTGGCGCCTGGACTGCCGAGCATCAGCAGGTTGTTGGCACGCACCTCGGTCGTATAGCGGGTGCTACCTTCCCGATCTTCCCACTGACGGGTGCGGACACTTCCCTCGATGTAGACCTGCTTGCCCTTGGACAAGTATTCGCCGACGATCTCGGCGAGCTTTCCCCAGGCCACGATGCGATGCCACTCGGTGTGCTCCTGGCGCTGACCTTCTCGGTCGGTCCAGCGCTCGGTCGTTGCCACAGAGAAGTTCGCTACTGCAGTGCCACTCTGTGTATAGCGAAGTTCCGGATCGCGGCCGAGGTTACCCACCAGAATAATCTTGTTGACTCCCTGCGCCATGGTCTTCTTTCTCCCCAGGATTGGTCAGACAAAGTTGCCCGATTTTATCAGGTTGCGGAAACCTAGCCTCCGAGAGATTCCCTCGCAACCTGCAACTACCACTCCGGTGGGACGGCCACAGGCGGAGTGCTTAACTCCACCACCGGGGTCTTGTGGGGCCTGGCGCCGAGGGGTCGAAGCCCTGGCGAGGGACACTCCTGGGGCAGCTCTTCGCCGAGGCGGCCGAGCTGCAAGCAGCCGATGAGGGCGGCGTCGGTGCGCGGGTGGGCGGCGACGAGCTGGCGCAGCTCCCTTATCGCTTGGCGGGGCCTACCGAGCTCGATCGCCTCGAGGGCCGCTCGGAGCATGGCATCGGGGACCTTGTCGGCGTCGGGGTAGCGGGTCGTGACGTTGAGGAAGCTGGCCCGTGATCCGACATGGTCATCCTGGGCGGCTTGGCATTCGCCGATCCAGTAAAGTGCGTCATCGGCGTGCTCCGAGTCCGGGTACCGGCGTAGGTACTCCTGGAATCCATCGATCGCCAGTACGGGCTCGTCGTTCAGGTAGTCGAGGAAGGCAGCGTCGAAGATGGTTTCCTGCTCCGACTTCGCGGGCGGCTCCGCAGCCCCGGCCTCGGATCCCGCCTGGCCGCCGGCATTGCCTTTGGCCCGTGGCGCTGGCATGGGAACACCGGTGGGCGGGGGCGTCGCCGGCAATGGGCCGGTCCCCGCGCGTTCGGAGAATCCCGTGAGACGCTCGTTCAGGAGCAGAAGCTGTTCCCTCAGGGCGGTGACTTGGGCTTCCAGGTCGCGGAAGTCCTCGCCACGATCGGCCTGCTGCGTGCGCATGGGGTCGAGGGCATTCTGCAGATCTTGGCGGAGTTGGGTGAGCCGCGCGATGATGTTCTGCTGAGTCGCCTCTAGGTCGGCAACCTTTGCCTCGAGCGTCGCGGTACGGTTTTCTGTCGAGTTGACCCGGGACTGGGAAGAGGCACACGCCGTCACCGTTGAGAGCAACATCGCAACTGGCAGCGCCAAGCGGCGCCTACGGCTCACCACCATCGCCTCAGTGCCTAGGGATTGTCGCTGACCGCAACAATTTTGAGCTCAGCTCGGCGATTCCTCGACCAGGCTGTCTCGTTGTGTCCGTCGACCGCCGGCCGCTCCTCACCGTAAGAGATGGTCTCGATTCGAGCGCGGGGAATGCCGAGGGAGCTGAGATAGTCCATGGCGGCGGCTGCACGACGGTCGCCTAACGCCACGTTGTACTCGCGGGTGCCTCGCTCGTCGCAGTGCCCCTCGACGAGGATCTTCACATTGGCGTTCTCGCGTAACCACTGGGCGTTGGCCTGAAGTGTGGAGCGCTGGTCGGAACGGATCTCTGATTTGTCATAGTCGAAAAAGATCGTCCGTAGTACACCCATGCGGTTCAGCTGCTCCGGGGTGAGCACGGCGGGGCTGGGCGTGGCAGCTTCCCACTGCCCGGCCTGGGCGGGTTCTTGCGGAGGCGGCGCCGGCGCTGGCGCTGGCTCTGGGGCCGGTGGCGGTGGAGCCGGCGTGACAGCCGGTGGCTTCTTTTCCCCGCAGCCCGACAACAACAGTCCGAAAACGACGATCAGCACCGCCACGCCGAGTCGATGGGAGGTAACTCTCATGCTGCTTCTCCTTCTCACTGGCTCCGGTGGGGCTAGCCTTTACCGCCCCAGGCCGGGTTGGAGTTATTACCCTGTTCGGTCAACTTCCTCACGCGTGAGCCGTCGATCCCCATGGCGTAGATCTGAGTCACTCCTCCCTGGGTTGACTCGTAAACGATCTGGCGCCCGTCCGGGGACCAGGCCGGAGCTTCGTCCCGGCCGAAGCCCTGAGCCAACGGGGTACTCACGCCTGATCTCAAACTGTACACGAAAATGTCGAAATTGTTGCCCCCTGTCGAGGCAGTATACGCTATCAGGTCCGCCTGTACCGGATTCCAGTCCGGATTATCGACCTGTGACCCCTGGACGTGCAGGCGCCGGAGGTTGGTGCCATCGATGCCCATGGTGTAGAGGTGCTGTGAGCCGGCGCGATTTGACATGAAAGCTATCTGACGGCTGTTAGGTGACCATGTGGGCGAGGTGTCGATGGCCGAGTTCTGTGTAAGCCGTCTCACATCACTGCTGTCAGGGCGCATGATGTAGATCTCGGCATTGCCGTCGCGGGAAGAGGAAAAGGCCAGCCAGGCACCGTCGGGGGACCAAGCCGGTGCCGTATCCGTGCCGTCGGTGGTGGTGATTGGGGTAGGGACGCCGCCGCCTTTATGTAGCAGGGAGATGTCCACGTCGGGGACGTTCTCGTGCATCCGGTAGGAGACATAGGCGATGCGATCCGCGGTCGGCGAAAAGGCCGGGCCCAGGCTCAGGAAGCCGTCTACGGTGATGCGCCTCTGATTGTGGCCGTCGTAGTCGGAGATGAAAATCTCTTTGGGGCCGGCCCGGTCGGAGACAAAGGCGATCTGGGAGGAGGCGACGCCAGGGATACCCGTGTAATACAGCACCGCTTCGTCTGCGAAGGCGTGTGCGATGCGGCGCAGCAGGGAAACAGGCTCGGTGTAGTACTTTCCTGTCACCTGCTCGCCGCTTTTCACGTCAAAAAGGCGGAACTCCACCAGCAGATCAGTGCCCGTCCGGCGCACCCGTCCCTGCAGTAAGGCCTCCGCCCCGGTTTTTCGCCAGGCGAGCCACTGGGGGGTGCCGTCGGATGCGGGAGGGAAGTGTTCCGCAGGAACCATGTCGAAAACCATCGAGTTGTACAGATCATCCCATAGCACACGGCGCAGGTCGATGGCGTCCTGTTCCGCGCCGAGCTGGGATAAAAGCGGCGGCAGAGCCAGGGTCACCGGCCGCGCGGCGCGATTGCGCAGCTCGAGATAGACTTCCTGTTGGCCCTGTTGCGGGGGGCGGTCGGGAGCAAGAGAAGGCGCAGGCGCCGAGGCGAAGCCAGGTATCGCCAGCAGCGTCAATAGCACCGCCAGCGCCATCACCCCGCCACCAACCAAGTGGCTACTGTTCCTGCTTGAAGGCAAGGTTCACTCCCAGCGAGTTGCCCTCGTAGCCCTGTGGCAGAGGGGGAAAAGGAGCTGCTTCGACAATAGCGCGCAGCGCCGCTTGATCGAAGAGCCGCTGGCCAGCGGTGCTCTTGATCTGCGGCTGCACAACCAAGTTGCCATTGCGGTCGACGCGGAAGTAGGCGACGGTCGTCAAGGGCTTGGCATAGGGGCCCCGCTTCGGCGCCGCCCAGCGGGCGGCGATCTTGTCGAGCAAGATCTCCAGATAGTAGTTGAACTGAAAATCTTCGATGGTGACGCCGGCCGTCTGCTCGGCGCCGACGACGCCGATGGATCCATGTCGCTGAGCCGATTGGCTGACCAGCGCCGGCTCCTGGCTCTGAGATGAGCGGCGTGCCGACTGCGGCTTGCGCCGCTCCTCCTCCTCGCGCCGCCGCCTTTCTTCTTCTTCCCGTCGCCGCTTTTCGGCTGCCGCCCGACGCCGCGCCGCTGCCTCTTCCTTCTTGCGTTTACGGTCCGCTTCGGCTGCAGCCAGCCTTTCGCGGCGCAGGGCCTCGAGATCTCGAGGGACCGGCTCGGGCTCGGTTACCAGCACGGCGGCGGGCTCAGGCGCAGGCTCGGGCGCCTGCTCCGGATCGGGCTGCACGGGTGAGCTTGCAGCCCGCTGCGCGCGCAGCTGCACCAGGCGCACCGGCGTGACGCTGGGCAACAACGCTTCGGCGGGCAGCAACAGAGGTGTGATCAGAAGGGTCAGAGCGATGCCGACGTGCAAGGACGCCGAGGTGATGAAAGCAGCGCGGAATCGCAAGTCGGGAAACTGTCTGGCAGCAAGCGCTTCATGCACGCGGTCGGGGGTCATGGCCAGAAAAGAAGTGCGGTTGCCCATCAGCGCCGTTCGGGAATGGGCTTGGTGATGAGGGCGATGTCGAGCCCGGCGAGGAAGATGCTCTCCATGACCCTCATGACCGTCCCATAATTCAGGCTTTCGTCCGCACGAAGGTATGCGGATTGACCCGAGTCGGCGAAGGGGCTCAGCCTCTCGTCGAGCTCGTCAAGGGACACGGTCACGTCGTTGAGCAAGATCTGTCCCTGGGCGTTGACGGTGAGGTAGACAGCGTTTGGTGGCAGCCTATCCATGGGTCGGGTCTCGGGGAGCCTGACGTCGGCGCCCTGGACCATCATCGGCGCTGTGATCATGAAGATGATTAACAACACCAACGCCACGTCCACCAGCGGGGTGATGTTGATTGCCGAGAGTGCGGTATCGGAATCTTCGAGCCAGCGGTCAGCCATTTCAATCCTCGGTGTCGAAATTGCGCTCGACCAAATTGAGAAACTCCAAGCCGAAGTCCTCCATCCGCCCCGCTAGCTGGCGAACCCTGCCGAGAAGATGATTGTAGGCGATCACAGCTGGAATGGCAGTGACAAGCCCAGCGGCAGTGGTGAT
>JBHHYG010000043.1:0-15010 GCA_046757445.1 Acidobacteriota bacterium | reverse complement strand
CCTCTCGAGGCGGCGGGGATCCTGCAGCTTATGGATCGGCTGGCCGGCACCAGCTTCTTCCTTCCGACCGGTCTGGTGATCAGCGGTCAAGTGCTGCAGGTGGCCGGCGGCGGCAGCCCCCTGCTGTGGCAGCACCTGTTCTGGTTCCTTGCCCACCCGGAGGTCTACGTGCTGATCCTGCCGGCCATGGGGATCGTCGCCGAGGTGATCGCCAACAACACCCGCAAGCCCCTGTGGGGTTACACGGGGATGGTCTATTCGGTGGTCTTTCTGGGCTTCATGTCGTTCATCGTTTGGGCGCACCACATGTTCCTGACCGGTATGGGCACGGTGATCAATTCCTTTTTCCAGGCCACGACGATGATCATCTCCGTCCCCTCGGTGGTGATCCTGACGGCGCTGTTCATCTCGCTGTGGGGAGGCTCGATCCGCTTCACCACACCGATGCTCTTTGCCCTGGCCTTCCTGCCCATGTTCGGCATCGGCGGCCTCACAGGGCTGCCGCTGGGGCTAGCGCCCGCCGACATCCATCTGCACGACACCTATTACGTCATCGGCCACTTTCACTACGTCGTGGCGCCGGGCACCATCTTCGCCATCTTCGCCGGCATCTACTACTGGTTCCCTAAGATCACCGGCCGCAAGATGAATGACCTGCTGGGCAAGCTCCACTTTTGGCCGTCGTTTATCTTCATCAACGGCATCTTCGGGCCGATGTTCCTGCAGGGGTTGGCGGGTGTCTCGCGCCGGCTCTGGGACGGTGGCGCGCAATACTCCCACGCCCAGCCGGTGTTGCACTGGAACCAGTTCATGTCGAACTCGGCCTTCCTGCTGCTGCTCGCCCAGCTCCCCTTCATCTTCAACCTCTTCTGGAGCATCAAGAAAGGCGAGAGGGTGGGCAGCAACCCGTGGCATGCGACCACCCTCGACTGGGCCGCGACCGAGTCGCCGCCCATCGGCCACGGCAACTTCGCCGAGGTGCCGGTGGTCTTGCGCGGTCCTTACGAGTACAGCGTGCCGGGATGCCGGCAGGACTATCTGCCGCAGAACTCCGTCGAGTTGGCGGGCCAGGAGGGCTAGCAGGCATGCAGATTCCCTACACCGTCGAGGCGCGCCCCGATACCGGCCTCTACAACGGCAAACTAGGGGTCTGGCTGTTTCTGTCCTCCGAGGTGATGCTGTTCGGAGCGCTGTTTTCCTCCTTGATCCTCCTGCGCACCGGCGTTCCCGACTGGCCCCACGGCTACGAGGAGCTCAACGTGCCGCTGGCCACCGTCAATACCCTGGTGCTGATCATCTCCAGTGTCACCATGGTGATGGCTTGGGCGTCGCTGCGGTTGCGGGAGTTCAACAAGTTCCGGCTCTACCTGGGGGCCACGTTCCTGCTCGGCCTGACCTTCATGGGCGTCAAGGGTTTCGAGTACGGCAGCCACTTCACGCACCACGAGTTTCCGGGCACCGATAACTTCCTGGCGACCTATTTCACCCTCACCGGCCTGCATGGCCTGCACGTGTTGGGAGGCATGGTGGTCATCGCCTACTTCCTGGGGCCCGGCTCTAAGATGTGGCGGAGTGAGCGCGAGCGATTCACCAACCGCATCGAGATTCTCGGCCTCTACTGGCACTTTGTCGACCTGGTGTGGATTTTCTTGTTCCCGGTCCTTTATCTGTTATAGGAAAGGGCCGGCGGTTCCCTGGGAGGACAGAAAAAGAGCGATGAGCGCGCACAGCGTCGAAGAGATAAGGAAGGAGACTCGCACCTACGTCCTCGTCTTCGTGGCCCTAGCAGCATTGACCATGATCACGGTGGGGGTGAGCTATCTGCACCTAAGCTTCGGTCCGGCGGTGGCGCTGGCGCTGACGATCGCGGTCGTCAAGGGATCTCTGGTGGGTTGCTTCTTCATGCACTTGATCTCGGAGCGCAAGCTCGTTTACTCAGTGCTAGCGCTCACGGTGGTATTCTTTCTGGCGTTGATTTTTCTACCGTTAGGGCACTTCCTGGACCGGGTTGTTGGCTGATCATGTCGCTGAAGGCCTTTCATATCTTCTTCATCGGGGTGTCGATCCTGCTGACGGCGTTTGTGGGGGGATGGGGCCTGCACCAGTATCTCGCCTACCGAAGCGCGGGCGGCTTGATTCTCGGGGGCACCTTCTTTCTTTCCGGCGTAGCCCTGGTCGTTTACTTGGTGAAGTTCTTCCACAAGCTGAGCCGGCTGGATGGTGACTAGGAGCGTGTCAAGATGATGAGCAGGGTAGTGCGCCGGCGCCGGCGGCTCCGACGCGGCCGAAGGGTAACGGTGCGGGTCACAAGGTCGGCAGGTTGATCGTCGCGCTGGTGGTGCTGGCCGTTCTGTCGCCGAGCCTGGCCCATGCCTGTCCGGTCTGCTTCGGGGCCGCCGACACGCCGATGACCCACGGCATGAACAATGGGATCCTGGTGATGCTGGCGGTGGTGGTGGGCGTGCAGGGTGGCTTTCTCGCCTTGTTCCTGAGTCTGCGCCGGCGCGCCGGGCGGCTGGGTGAGCAGGGAGAGACCCTGCAACGCCTGCAAGGAGGTGCTTGATAGATGCGATGGCTTCTCGGGCACTGGCTGCCCATCGATGCCTCGGCGCACGGTGCCGAGATCGACCGGCTCATCTTCATGATTCATTGGTTGATGGCGGTGCTGCTGGTTGGCTGGTGCCTCTACTTCCTCGTTGTCCTCTTCCGGTTTCGAGTTGGCAGGCATCCGAACGCTACCTATGCGGGCGTCGAGACCCACTTCTCCTCCTACATCGAAGTGAGTGTGGCGGTAGTGGAAGCAGTGCTGCTGATTGCCTTTGCCATTCCGACCTGGTCCCGCTGGGTCACCCGCACCATGGTTACCGACAATGTCGTGCAGGTGCGCGTGGTGGCCGAACAGTTCAACTGGAATGTGCATTATCCCGGCCCCGACGGCGTCTTCGGGCGTGCCGACGTGAGTCTAGTGGACGCGGTCGAGAACCCTCTGGGGCTCGACCGCACCGACCCCAACGCCAGGGACGACGTCACCACCATCAACCAGCTGCACCTGCCGGTGAACCGCTACGCCGAGATCCTGCTGACCTCCAAGGATGTGGTGCACAGTTTTTTCCTGCCGGTCATGCGGGTCAAGCAAGACGCCATCCCGGGGATGGTGGTGCCGGTGCATTTCGAACCCATTGAGATTACCCCGGAGGCGGCTCGCTATCCCGGATGCGAAGCCAATAAGAACTGCTGGGAGATCGCCTGCGCCCAGCTTTGCGGTCTCTCCCACTACCGCATGCGGGGCTTTCTGACCGTCGAATCACAGGAGGATTTCGACGCCTGGCTAGCGGCGCAGACCGCCGGTGCCACCGATGCGCCGGCTCCTGTCGTCGGTGGCGACGTTCTGGCTCTCAACCACTGACTGTCACGCCGCCTTGCATCTACCCCTACCCCCACGGCGTTCGGAACGGCGCCCCTCGGGCTAGCGGCGATCCCAGGAGGTTACCCGCATCGTATAGACGCGGGGTGTTGCCGGGGGCTGGTTGGCGATGGAGAGGAAATCGGTGTCAAAGGCCCAATCCCTGATGGGTGCCTTGTAAACCGGGCTGCCGTAACGCCAAGCTCCGGTGGCATGGACCGAGTTCCATAGATCGATCAGGCTGCCGCGATAGGTGAAAGTGTCGCCGGTCCAGCGCTCCAGGAAGCGCGGTAGGTTCTCCACACCGCCGTTGTACTGGACCCCGGGGATGGTATTGGTGTTGCCAGTCATGAAGGCGGCGTTGACGGTGGTGGAAAGAGCGTTCCGGCTATTGAGCGACAGCTGGCTATAGGCGAGATCGTCGTCGAAATCGCCGTCACCGTCGGTATCTCCCCAGCGGTTGCTGAGAACCGAAACCGCGTCACCCATGACGGCCGCACCCTTCTTGTTGACGGTATTGTAGTCGCCCTGGACGTAGATGGGATTGTCGGAGACCACCGTCATCGGCGATGGCAGCTCCGCCCCGTTGGTCAATTTGATGCCGAAGTCGGTGGTGTCGGTTCCCGACCAGGGAAGCGAGTAGCCGCTCCATGCCGGCGGTCCGACGCCGGCCGCTCCTCCCTGCCACGGGGGCATACCGTTGACCGGCTCGAAAGACCCTGTATAGATGACACCGTTGGCCGGATAAGCGGGCGTGCGACCGAGCTTGTCGATGTCGATCTCCACCGTCAACATGTCCTTCTGCTCGCGCTGATCGAAGATGACGGTTTCGCGGATGGCGCTGGTGCCGGTAAGTGGATCGATGAGCGACACCGGGTTGCCGCTGGCGTCGAACCCCTGGCCGTCGAGGATCCGCAGCCCGGCATCGTAGTAGATCTTCGCTGACTGTTGCCCGAGGGTATCACCGGGTCGCCCTGGCTCGATGATGGTGCGTGGGTTCTGTGGATCCTCGATGGTCAGGTTGAGGCGCTGGACGTCGTGATCCTGGGAGCGGAGGTTGCCGTCCCAGGTGGTGATCGCCTGGTTCGTCCAGTCGGGATTCGTGGAATCGAGACCGTTCATGGGCTGGAAGATCCCCTGTGCGTCGCGGATATTCACTGAACCCGGCATCGACAAACCGTTGTTCTTGCGGGTGTTGAACACATCTCCGGCCGAGGTGACCGCAGAGTCGATGGTGAGCGTCGAGTTGCTGCCCAGGTAGATGTCGCTGTTACTGTGCACTCGCCCGTTCAGCACCATGTTGGGGCCGGGGAGGAGCTCCAGGTCACCCTCGTAGAAGACGGCGAACTGGAAGATCGGAATGATGTCGAAATCGGTGGTCAGCTCCACCGTAGCCGCGCCCACCGGGTAGCTGTTGGTCTCGGCGGTCGCGGTGGCGACGAAGGGTTGTGTGGTGGCAATGAGGCCCTGGTAGAAGCCCGTAGCCAGGGGCATTACAACCTCAGGCCCTTGGGTCTGGATGCTGAACTGGGTGTAGCTGGCCCCACTCAGCGGCGGCGGCGAGACGCTCGCTAGCTCGGCGTTGGTAGGGAAACGGCCCAGCTGCCTGCCGAGATCCAACAACTCGTTGAGGCCGACCTCGGCACCGCCGTCGGCGGCGTAAAAAGCGTGATTGCCTCCTCGGTAGTTGCCGGCCAGCTCGACCTCGGTGGTTGCCGTCCTGGCGATGACCATGCCGATCAGTGCCATGATCATGAGTGCCAGCAAGACCACGATCAGGACTGTCCCCTCCTCACGCACGTGCCGACGAGAAACCCGGTTCAAGTGAATGACGGAATCGACTAACGGCACCGATGCTCTTGTTCTCATGGCGCTTCACCTCTGAACTGACAAGCATATCCCTGTGACAAGCAGCTTGAAGCATCCAAACAAATTATACGATAGATATCGACTAATATAGATCATTGTCAACTATGTTCAGCTAGTATAAGATAGCATTAGCTAGTATTAGTTAGAAATATTAGTAATTATGATGAGATAGATAATAAAGAGTAGATATACACGTAATCTGATAGGAAAGTCGTCCTTTGCAGACGTCCTCGGCGGCAGCGCTGCTATGCTCGGGGGCGCATGAGCAAGAGAGTCATCTCCGCACGACCGCCGTCTCATCCCTCCGCCGGCCGGCGTCTGTGGTCAGATCTGCGCGACGCCCTTCGCGGCGTGCAGTTCGACTATACGAAGGAGCGGCTGGGCCGGGCCATCCTCCTGCTCGCCGTGCCGATGATGCTGGAAATGTCGATGGAGTCGGTCTTTGCCGTCGTCGACGTTTTCTTCGTCATGCGGCTGGGGTCTGCGGCCGCAGCGACGGTCGGTGTCACCGAGGCGATGCTCACCTTGCTCTACGCGGTGGCGATCGGCTTCAGCATGGGGACGACTGCGATGGTGGCCCGCAGGATCGGCGAGAAAGATCCTGAGGCGGCGGGCTCGGCTAGCGTGCAGGCGATCGTCGTTGGTATCGGCATCGCATTGCTGGTGGGGCTGTTGGGAGGCTTCAACGCCTCGGCGTTGCTGTCGATCATGGGCGGCACACCCGAGATGGTCTCCACCGGCTACGGCTACACGACGGTGATCTTCGCCGGCAACGTCACCATCTTTCTTCTCTTTCTGATCAACGCCATCTTCCGCGGCGCCGGCGATGCCTCGATGGCCATGCGCTCGCTGTGGCTCGCCAATGCCATCAACATTGTCCTCGATCCCTGCCTGATCTTCGGCATAGGCCCCTTTCCAGAGCTCGGCCTCACCGGTGCCGCGGTGGCGACCACCACGGGCCGCGGCATCGGCGTTCTCTACCAGCTGACCATCTTGCTCGGTGGTCACAGCCGTGTAGTGATCGGCCGCCGACAGCTTCGTCTCCAGCCGGCGGTCATGTTGGCCCTGTTGCGGGTCTCGATGTTCGGCATCTTCCAGTACCTCATCGCCACCTCGAGCTGGGTCGTCTTGGTGCGGATCATCTCGGCCTTCGGCGACGCCGTGCTGGCCGGCTACACCGTCGCCATACGGATCATCATCTTCGCCTTTCTGCCGGCCTGGGGGATGAGCAATGCGGTGGCGACCCTGGTGGGGCAGAACCTCGGCGCCGGCAGGCCGGAGCGCGCCGAGCGCTCGGTGTGGCTGACCAGCGCCTACAACATGGCGTTTCTCGGTGTCGTCGGGGTCATCTTCCTGCTCTTCGCCCCGGCGCTGGTGGGGCTCTTCACCGCCGATCCGGCGGTGATCGCCGCAGGTGTCTCCTGCCTGCGCATCGTCAGTTACGGGTACCTGTTTTACGCCTTCGGCATCGTCGTCGTGCAGGCCTTCAACGGCGCCGGCGACACGGCCACGCCGATGTTCATCAACCTGTTCTGTTTCTGGCTGTTGCAGATCCCCCTGGCCTACGGCCTGGCGCATCCGGCCGGCCTGGGCCCGATCGGGGTCTTCATCGCCATCCCGGTCGCCGAGTCGGTGATGGCGGTGGTCGGCGGCCTGGTCTTCCGCCGCGGCAAGTGGAAGGAGAGCCGCCTGTAATGCACCTCTGCCGTCGCTCGCCTGGCCGCTGGCAGTGGGGTCGAGGACCGTACGGGGCTTGCGGAGAGGTGACTCGCTGCGCTCGCCCTTGCCGGGCAAAGCCTCTCCGCAAGCCCCGTACGGTCCTCTGTCGGCATGCGCCTTGTCCCCACGGCACCTGACGCCCGCCCGCTTCACGAGCGGTTGAGAAATGCGGGCTAGCGCTTCCGGGCGGCGTCCTCCCGTACCGGCGGGTAGTCGATGCCGAGCTGCTCGAGGTAGGTGCCGTAGCGCGTTGAGTCGTAGCGGAGCTTTTCCAGCAGCGGGCGGAAGCGGGCCATCCTTGCCTCGTTCAGGTGGATCGGCGGCGGGGTATCCAGCGGGATGAGCGACTGCCACTGGTACTCCTTGGTCTGCACCTCCCGGTGGTAGCGCCACGCTTCCTCCACCAGCCCGGGCTCGGTGAGCACGTCCACCGCCGTCATCGCCACCACCTGGGCGCCATGGTTGGCGCCCTTGTGGGCGATGGGGGTCGCCATGGCGATGCCGCTGGCCCAGTTGTGGCCGGTCATCCCTGGGAGCGCTGTTGCAGGCGCAGGTGCTCGCGACGATAGTTCCAGCCGGCGTCCATGAGCTCCACCGCGTCCAGGGCGCTGCGGCCGGCCCAGGGGGAGCCGGCCGCATGCGACGATTTGCCGTGGAAGGTGAAGATCGCCGAGACCAGGCCGGAGCCGCTGACCCCGTAGCCGGTGGTGAAGTTGCGGCTGACATGGCTCGAGAGCATCACGTCCATGCCCTTGAAGAGGCCGGCGTTGACCATGTAGGTACGGCTGGCCACCAGCTCCTCGGCCACGCCGTTCCATCACCCGCTTGACGGCGGCTCCTTGCCTACCGCGGATCACCTTTCCCTGTCGCGCCGGCCTCGATCGGCTCGAGGTGCTTCCTTCGTAGCAGTTGGTTGAGGCGGCCGAGCCCGTTGGTAAGGATGTCGTCGAGCTTGCTGAGGTGGCCGGCGAGCTCGGCCGAGAGCTCCTCGAACACCTTGTGGGCGGCGTCGGTGGGGCGGGCGTCACCGCGCTCGACGCTGCGCCGCAGCGAGGCCAGGCGATTGTTGAGCTTGATGGGGAAATTCAGTGGGTCCTGGCCGCTGCGGTTGCGCACCTGGTAGAGCTCCTCCTCGATGGCGCTGATGGCGTCGGTAAGGGCGTTGCCTGCCTCGGTGATCTTGGCGTCCTTTGCCCTCTCGCTACGATCCTTTACCTGGTCCTTGATATCCCGAATCAAGATCACCGCTTGGTTGGCGGCGCTGGTCTTGTCGCGGATCTTGCTGGCGAGCTCGAACTGCTCCTCGAGGTCGGCGGCTGTCACATCCTTGAGCCGTGGGTCCATCTGCACCTCGAACGGCTGCGTCTGCGTCTGGCCGGCGGCGGTCAGGCGCACCTGATAGTGGCCTGGAGGCGCCTTGGGGCCACTCTGCGGCCTGGCGCTCCAGATGATCATTCCCTCGAAGGTGGTGGCCCCCGGGTAGCGCAGGTTCCACTCGAAGCGGTTCATTCCCGCCGCCGTCGTCGGTGTCGTCGATGCGCCGCCACCGAAGAAGCGAGCGAAGGCGTTCTGCGGCTCTTTCCGCTCCGGCTCGGTGCCCTCGAAGCTTTCCACCAGCTGCCCTCCCGCATCGAGGATCTCCACCGTGACCTTGTCGACCTGATCCTGCAGCCAGTAGCGGATGACGGCGTTTTCTACTCCTCGCACCGCACGGTGGGGCCGGAACAGGTGGGCATCCTCCTGCGGCACCTCTCCGCCGGTCTGCCGCAGCGGGTCGATATCGTCGAGGATCCAGAAGCCGCGGCCGTGGGTGCCGAGCACGACATCGGATTCCTTCACCACGAGGTCGCGGATCGGGGTGTCGGGAAGGTTGAGCTGTAGCGACTGCCAGTGGTCGCCGTCGTCGAAGGAGACGTAGACACCGTGCTCGGTGCCGAGAAACAACATCCCCTCGCGCACCGGATCCTCGCGCACGGCACGGGCGAAGTGGCCGGGGGAGATGCCGTCGACGATCTTCGTCCAAGTGTGGCCGTAGTCGTGCGTCCTCCAGACGTAGGGCGCGCGGTCGTCTACCTGGTAGCGGTTGCCAGCCACGTAGGCGGTACCCGGGCTGTGGCGGGAGGCGTCGATGGTGCTGACGCGGGTGTACTTGGGCATGTCGGGAGGGGTGATCTTCTGCCAGCGCTTGCCGCCGTCGCGGGTGATGTGCACCAGGCCGTCGTCGGATCCGGCCCAGATGGTGTCGGCGTCGTGGAAGGAGGGGGCGATGGCGAAGACGGTGGCGTAGATCTCCGGCCCGTTCATGTCCATGGTGATCAACCCGCCGCTCATTCCCATGGTCTCCGGGTCGGCCAGCGTCAAGTCAGGGCTGATGCGCTGCCACGACTGGCCATCGTCGGTGGTCTCGAAGATGTGCTGGGAGCTGGTGTAGATGACGCTCGGATCGAGCGGTGAGAAAACGATGGGAAAGGTCCACTGCCACCTTTCCGGCAAGGCGCTGGCCGGCTCCCCGGAGAAGAAGCGAGGGTAGACCTGGATGTCGCGCGACTGGCCGTTGCTGCGGTCGTAGCGTGTCAGCAAAGCTCCCTGGCTGCCGGCGTAAAAGATGTCCGGGTTGGTGGGGTGCTGGGCGATGTAGCCGCTCTCGCCGCCGCCCACCGAGTAGTACCAGCCGTGGCTCGGGCCTCGCGCCTGCATGTTGTTCCAGTCGTCGCTCGGCACGCAGACGGTGCTGTTGTCTTGCTGGGCGCCGCAGACGTGGTAGGGATAATCGTTGGTGGCCATGAGATGGTAAAGCTGGGTGGTGATGTAGTCCTGTTCCGTCCAGGTCTTGCCGCCGTTGAGAGTGACGTTGGCACCGCCGTCGTTGGCGTTGGCCATCCTCAGCGGATTGTTGGGATCGATCCACAGGTCGTGGTTGTCGCCGTGCGGCACGCGGATGGTGGTGTCGAAGGTGACGCCACCGTCGGTCGATTTGTAGAGGCCGGTGTTGAGAGCGTAGACGGTGTCACGATCCAGCGGGTCGGCGTAGATACGCGAGTAGTAAAAGGCGCGCTGGCGCAGCTTGCGCTCATCGTTGGTGCGCGTCCAAGTGTCGCCGCCGTCGTCGGAGCGAAACACCCCGCCCTCGTTGGCCTCGACGATGGCCCACACCCGGTCGGGGTCAGCCGGTGAGACGGTGACGCCGATGTTGCCGATGGGAGGCTCGGGCATGCCGGGGTTGCCGGTAAGCTCGCCCCAGGTGTCGCCGCCATCGGTCGACTTGTAGAGGCCCGAGTCGGGGCCCCCACCCCACATCTTCCAGGACTTGCGGTAGACCTGCCAGATGGCGGCATAGAGCACGTTGGGGTTGCGGCGGTCGATGATCAAATCCGTCGCGCCCGCCCTCGGGCTCACATAGAGGACCTTCTCCCAGGTCACGCCACCGTCCTTCGAGCGGAACACACCGCGCTGCTCGTTGTCGCCGTAGGGATGGCCGAGGGCCGCTACGTAGACGATGTCGGGATTGGTCGGATGTACGCGGATGCGGGAGATCGCCTGGGTTTCCTCCAGCCCTATGTGCTGCCAGCTCTTGCCCCCGTCTCTCGAGCGGTAGACGCCGTCGCCCTGGGTGATGCTGCCGCGCAGCTGCGTCTCGCCCATGCCGATGTAGACGACGTCGGGGTTGGTCTCGGCCACCGCCACGGCGCCCACCGAGGAGCTGGTGATCTGGCCGTCGGTGACCGGGAACCAGGTGGTTCCTCCGTCCACGGTCTTCCACAGGCCGCCGCCGGTGGCGCCGAAATAGTACTCGTTGGTGCGGCCCGGGCTGCCGGTGGCAGCCAAGGAGCGGCCGCCGCGAACCGGCCCGATGTTGCGCCACTCGTAGGTACGATAGAGGGAGCCGTTGGAGGTGCTGCCCGCCGTCGTGCCGGCCGACTGCGTCGGCCATGCGCTGTCACCACCCAACGCGCTCAACAAGACGAAGGCCAACCCCCAAATCAGTGTCTTGTTCCCCAAAACCAGCACTTTCCGCATCTCCAACCTCCTGCTCTCGTGGGACCTCGACGTGGCAAATGTAGAGCGTAGGTATAAACCTGCAATCGTGCGGTAGCAAGGAAGCCGACAGATGCCCTCCAGGCGACTGCTCAGTGACACCGACACCCTGCCACCATCAGGTGTTGTACGGTCTTCTGGCGCGCATATCTTGACGGCTTGCCGCTGCGCGCGCAGCAAGGGACGCGGTCGATTGCAGTTGTTACCGGAAACTCGGTTTCAGCAACGATCAACCATCGGTGCCGCCTGGCTTGGGCCGAGAGCTCTGATATAGAGTCGATTCCGGTTCTCCAGGCATGAAACGAGAAGGGAACCCCGGGAGGATGGCGGGACCGGTTCAGTCAGATCTTCGGGCGGTGGAGCCGATCGAGGGAGATTCTCAGGCAATGGTCGTGGGGTTGAGGGAATGAGCGAGCGGTCATATGGTCGTGGTGGCGAGCATCGCTGCAGTCGGCACCGTCGTAGCGCGACCGCCGGCTTGCTGATGGGCCTTGCATTGTGCGCCGCCTGCACCTGGTCAGGGCCCGGCAGCACCGACGTCGAGGCGCTGATCGGCGAGGGACAGCAGGCCTTCTTGCAGGCCGATTTCCTGCGTGCTGGTGAGATCTTCGCCGCCGCAGAAGCCGCAGGACCGAAAGAAGAAGGCGCCGTCTACGGTCGCGCCCGCACGTTACAGACACTCCATCAGTACGACGAGGCGCTGGCGGCTTACGAGCGGGCCCTGACCTTGGCGCCCGACGATGGCCTGGCCTGGGAAGGCTACGTCAGCGCCCTCACCTGGGGAGGGATCCTACAAGGGGATCGGCGCTTGCTGGTAAGGGCCCTCGAAGCGGGCAAGGAGGCCATCCTCGCGGCGCCGGAGCGGGTGGAGATCTACGCCAATCTGGGCACTGCGGCAGGCGAGCTGAACGAGCTCCCCCAGTATCTGCAGCTGCTCGAGGCGGCAGCGGCGGAGCGTCCCGAGGAGCCGGTTGTCAAGATCGAGCTCTACCAGGAACGCCTGCAGCGAGCTGCGAGCCGACAGCAGACCATGGCAGCGAATTCCACTCCCGAGACGGCCGCGAAGAGCGGCCGCGAGCCCGCTGATGAAAAGAACGCGCAGCAATCCGATTCAGATCGTGAGCACTCCCATCCGGTCTCAGAGCAAGGTGTCGACATCGAGAACCAGCTGCGAGCCGATCTCGAGAAGGTCGCCACTGACACACTCACGGCCCACGATCAACCGCCGGGGAATCTGTTCCTTCTCGCCGTCGGCCACCAGCTGCTCGGTGAGCCAGAGAGGGCGGCGGTAGCGCTGGAGCTGCTCGAAGATTCAGAGGAAGGCCGCCGCCTGGCCCAGCCGCTGCGCTATGAGCAGTTTCTCGATGATTGGGTCGCCAGTTACATGGAAGAGCCCGAGCGGAAGCTCGAGGTGCTCGAGCGCTGGAAAGAGCGCTTCAAGCCGAGCTGGGAGGCGGGCTCCGATCACTACCGGGCGATCTCCGGTATGGAGTTCGGCGTGCTGGCGGCGAAGCTCAGAGGCGATCGTCTTTTGGCCGGCATGAATGCCGATGCGCCGACTCCTTCCCTCGAGGATGTTGACCGCCTGGTAGCGCTGGGGGAGCAACTGGCCCATCTGGATACCTGGGGCGGCGCCACATATTACCTGCAGACGAGCGACCTGCTGGTGACTCTCGATCAACGCCTCGAGGAGGCGCTTGACCTGGCTCGTGAAGGCCTTGCGGCCCTCGAAGAGGATCGTCCGGGCCTCATCTATCCGGGTGAGCAGCCGGCGGCCAGGGAGGAATCGAAGCGTTCCTACATCGCCGGTCTCACTCGCGTCGAGGGGTTGGCGCTCGGCAAGCTCGACGGGTGGGACGAGGCCGAGAAAGCGCTGCGCCGAGCTGTCGAGCTACGCCCCGACGGCCCCGACTATGCTGCTCTGGGCGAGGCCCTGCTGCGGCGTGGGCGCGCCGCCGAGGCCTACGACGCGCTGGTCACAGCCCTGGCCCAAGGCTTCGGCAGCCCTTCTTCGGTCCTCGAGGAGCAGACCCGCGCTGCCGCTGCCAAGGCGGCCGAGCTGGCGGGCAAGCCGAAGGTGCTGCTCGATCACGACGTCGTCGCTCGCTCGCAAGAGGTGGAGTCGGATCGCCAGCAGCAGCTGATCACTCATCGCTTGAACACGCCAGCGCCTGACTTCGAGCTCGAGGACACCAGCGGTCGCACCTGGCGGCTCTTTGATCTCGCCGGGAAAGTAGTGATCCTCAACTATTGGGCCACCTGGTGTGGTCCGTGCATCGCTGAGTTTCCTTATTATAAGGAGCTCGTCGAAGAGTACGCGGGCAGCGATGGCGTCGTCTTTCTGGCCATCTCGACCGACGCCGACTCCAGCGTCGTCAAGCCCTGGCTCGACGGAAAGGGCTACGAGTTCACCGTTCTTTACGATCGAGGCAGCGCCACCGACTACCATGTCAGCGCCATCCCCGCTAGCTTCCTGATCGGTCGTGACGGCCGCATCCAGTACCGCACCAACGGGTTCGCCGGCGCCGACCGCTACGTCAAGGAGATGCGCCTGCGCATCGAATCATTGAGAGTGGAACTGACACCGCTCTCTACTGGAGCACGGGCTCGCCGTTTGCCCTGATCTTCTCGAGTAGGGAGCCAGTACCTCCAAGAATGCCGCGCCGATCGATCGGCCAGGAGGCAACATCGCAGGAAGGGTTTTCGGTATGAGCGATCTGTCAGCTTGCGTAGATTTTCTGCAGCGGTTGATCGGCACACAAAGCCTGCCGGGCGAGGAAGGTGAGATCGCCGCGCTGGTGAGGTCGGAGATGGAGTCGCTCGGCTATCAGGATGTGCGGGCGGACGAAGCGGGCAACGTCATCGGCCGTGTGCCGGGCCGCGGCGAGGCCGAGCCGCTGATGTTCAACACCCATCTGGACCACGTCGACGTTGGCGATCCCGGCGCCTGGCCGCACCCTCCCTACGGTGGCGAGATTTACGGGGGCAGGGTTTGGGGGCGGGGTGCCGTCGACATCAAGGGCCCGCTGGCGGCGCAGGTGTACGGCGTGGCGCGGCTGTTGCGCAATGGCGTCCAGCCGGCCGGGGACGTTTACGTGACCGCTGCCGTGCAGGAGGAAGTGGGTGGCCTGGGGGCGCGCCACATGGTGACCTATATGCAACCGCCCGTTGTCGTCGTCGGCGAGCCCAGCGGCAACACCCTGCGACGCGGCCACCGAGGCCGCACCGAGCTGATTCTGCATGCCGTAGGCAGGAGTGTGCACGCCAGCGTGCCGCAAGAGGGAGTGAACGCGCTCGACGTCGTCGCCAATTTCGTTCTCGGCCTGCACGGCCTGAAGATGCGTGAAGACCCCGACCTCGGCACCAGCACCGTCGTTGCCTCCCTCATCCGAACTGACCAGACCAGCGCCAACGTCGTGCCGGGTGAGGCCTGGTTGACCTGCGACTGGCGCAACGTGCCGGGCGAGAGCGGCGATGATTCCCGCCGGGCGCTCGAGACGATCGCCGCCGCCAGCCTCGTCGACGGTGCCCGTGCCGAGGTCATCATCCCCACCTACGAGCGGGTCAGCTACACCGGCATGAAGATGGAGATTCCCGCCAACAACCCCGCCTACGTCCTACCGGAAGATCACGCGGCCGTTCTTGCCGCCCTGGAGATCCTGCAGCGGGCCTTGGGCGAAGACGTACCGCTCGATGTCTGGCGCTTCGCCACCGACGGCGGCCACTTCTCTCTTGCCGGCCAGACCTGCATTGGCATCGGCCCGGGCGACGAGCTGCTGGCCCACACCATCAACGAGTCGATCGCCATCGACGAAATCGAGGTAGCGCTGAAGGCCAACGAGGCCCTCGCCCACGAGCTGAACGCCAACGTCCTGCCCGCCTGAGGGTCCACACCGGCGCGCATTCGGTGGCTCAAGGAATGTCGTCCCTGCGCGCAGGCCTCAGCAGAGGGCCACAGGCCACGCATATCGGCACTAGCCCGCA
>JBHHYG010000042.1:0-15441 GCA_046757445.1 Acidobacteriota bacterium | reverse complement strand
GATCCAAGCGCAACGCCGCAGACGCGGGCTTGTCCGCCACCGTAGCAGACTGCCGCTGAGATATGCAGGCTAGGGTCGCCTGTCGGTGCAGTCGGTGACCAGGGGCGAGTTCGACTACGTCAAGGAGATGGGTCAGGGTGGAGTTCATCGACACGAATCAGCGGCGACCACTGTCAGATAGCTTACGGGAGAGGTTCCGGCCGGCCGGGCGGGGTGTTGCCGGTCGTTGACTCTGAAGGGTAATTTCGCTACTATCCGCGCTAGTTTAGACTGAGGTGACGGGTCAGTGCCCCGCCGCCTCCGGTCGCCGCCGTGCTCGCCCCACCTAGGGGGTGGGCGTCGTCGATGGGTTTCACACCTATCATTGAGACCCTCGACGTCGTGGGTGCGGTTTCTCGAGGCACCGGAGGGTGGAATTCATGGCCTCTGCGGGCGGGCCCATCGTCATCGCCAGTGATCATTCGAGGAGGAGTAATGCATCGTCCCGTGAAGTATGTCGAGAAGGGGTTAACCTACGTCGCGCAAGTTGCCTGGTTCGTCTACGAGCGGATCAACCGGATTCGCCCGAATCCCGGCTTCGTGCCGAAGTGGTCGGAGAAGCCGCTGCAGAAATCGTGGGAAAAGAGCAGGCCGAACCTAGGCGTTCCCCGCACCACCGATTCGCTTTGCCCCAAGTGTGTCCCGGAGATTCGCGCCAAGATCCTCGACGGCGAGTTGCCGGTCGAGGTCCTTCGCAACGAGAAGGTCGGCGAGATCAAGGCCGAGATCATCGAGCGTGACGGCAAGATATGGATGGTCAAGGAGTGCCCCAAGCACGGCCGCTTCGAGGACGTCATGTCGACGGATTCTGAGATGTTCCGTCATCTCGAGGCGGCGTTTCCAGGTCGTGACATGCGCTCGCACAACGACGAGAAGCTGCACGATCACGGCACTAGCACCATCAAATACGGGCGCGGGACGGTGCTGACCGTCGACCTCACGAACCGCTGCAACATGATGTGCGATCCATGCTTCATGGACGCCAACCAGGTCGGTTTCGTCCACGAGTTGTCCTGGGATGACATCAAGACGATTCTGGACAACGCTATCTCCATCAAGCCGCGCCGCCAGATGTCGGTGCAGTTCTCAGGTGGCGAGCCTACTACGTCGCCGTTCTTCCTGGACGCTGTGCGGTACGCTCGCAAAGTTGGTTACCTGAGCGTGCAAGCGGCGACCAACGGCATCGAGTTCGCCAAGAATCCTGAGTTGGCCAAGGCCGCTGCTGCGGCGGGGCTGCGCTACGCTTACCTCCAGTTCGACGGCATCGGCAACGCCGCCAACTCGCACCGACACGTCGGCAACTTGTTCGATGTCAAGCTGCAGGCGATCGAGAACCTGCACGCCGCTGGCGTCGAGATCGTGCCGGTGACGACGCTGATCAACGGCATCAACAACGAGCAGGTCGGCAAGATCGTCGAGTTCGCGATTGACAATCCGCGAAAGATTGTCTTCCTCGCCTTCCAGCCAGTGTCGTTCACGGGTCGCGACGAGGAGATCACCGACGAACGGCGCCACGCGCAGCGCTATACGCTGGCGGACTTGGCGCACGACATGAAGAAACAGACGGGCATGAGCGAGCCGACTCGCGACTGGTTCCCGCTGTCGTACATCAGCACCTTCTCCGACCTCGCCGACATGCTGCACGGTCCCAACCACGAGTGGGGTCAGTACAGTTGCGGTTGCCACCCCAACTGCGGCATCGGCATGGCCATGATGATCGACAAGGAGACCAACGAGGCGGTGCCAATCACGGCCTTCCTCAAGGGTGACCGGCTCTCGGACGACACCAAGAAGATCAACGACGCAGCGCGCGGAAAGTGGATGTCGCTGCTCGGTTTCTCACTCGCGGTGATACGCAACTACGATCCGTTTGCCGCACCGAAGCACTTCACCGTCTTCCAGATGCTGAAGAAGTTCGACAAGCAGTTCGGTGGCACCGGCATCGACTATGGCAACCCGCACGCGAACCGCACCATGGCGGATATCGAGAAGCGTCGCGACGACCGATGGGGCGCCCTGATCATCGCTGGCATGTGGTTCCAGGACCTCTTCAACTATGACTTCCGCCGTACCGAGCAGTGCATCATCCCCTACGGCACGCAGGAGGGTGAGATTTCCTTCTGTGCCTACAATACCGGAGTCGGGTGGCGGAACATCATCGAGAAGATGCATATGTCCGCCAAGCTCAACGAGTGGTACGAAGAGCATGGGCGCCACGAGATCTTCGCTGGTAACCGCGAGGTCGATCTGCCGACCACGGATCACACGATGTTGCTGCGCGACGAGATCGTTACCAAGAAGGCCCAGGACGATCTCGATAAATTGGGCATCGCCAAGTACGCTCGGGATGAGAAGCGGCAGGCCCGCGATGCAAAGCTGGCGGCTATTCGAACCGACAGGGAGAACGAGAAGATGGCCAAGCTGTACCGTCAGTTCATTCTCGGCGAGTCGGGGCAATCGGCAGTGACAGCGGCGGCACCGAAGAAGGCGAAGAAGCTAGCCCAAATTGAGCTCGGCTGATTGGCGGAGGCAGCGCCGGCAGGTTCCTGACGTTCGACGAAACGTGACGAGCAATGGCGGTGAGTGCTGTGTACCGTACCTACAGTGCGGGGCACTCAGTGTTCGATGTAACCGAGGATCTTGGCAGACACATCGCTGAGAATGCGGCCCTTTTCGGGCTCCATCTTGTCCATCTTTGTCGCGTCTTCAACGGTGTGGATCTCGAGCTTGTACCTTTGAAAGTGACACTCGTCGGGCAACAGTAACAGGTCGCTGTGGGTCAGCTCGGCGAAGTGGACCTGCTTGGCCTGCTCGTCGACATCGGGGGTGACAACCCGAGCCACCAACCGATCACCGTGGAAGCTGTTCCACTGGTAGATGGCGTCGGGATCGCGCTCGGACAGGGCGATCGAGGCCAGTTTCGGAGCCTCCGCGCCTTGTTCGTCGACCGTTTCAGCCGAAGGCGGGCGGCTCCTTCTCCGGACGACGATGAGGACCCCCAGGACCACCACCACCGCCACGACAATCAAGAGCAGGTTTTGCGATGACATTATTTTCCTCGGACGTATGAATTGTATTGGTTGAGAAACGCACAGCAAGAATGAGGGCCAACATACACGGTTTGCTTCGGATTTCAACCGCGTCGCCGGCGGCTGGATGCGGTCGGCTATCACCGCACGCGAGCCGACGTGGTGGCGAGTGTATGCATATGCGACAATCTTCTGGCTCAGCGCGCCTTGAACACCATCAAGGAGAGTTCCGGTGCTCGTTCCAAAGCCCATACGGGCAGCCTTCCGCGGCTCGCTGAGAGCCCTCGCTGACCGTTATACGCCACTGCAGGCTCAACTGGTGGTGACCCGCCGGTGCAATCTCTCCTGTGGCTACTGCAACGAATACGACGATTACTCACCGCCCATACCCTTCGAGACCCTACGGGAGAGGGTAGATCACCTAGCTAAGCTCGGGACTGTGGTCTTGACCTTCACGGGAGGCGAGCCGTTGCTGAATCCGCGGCTCGACGATGTCACCTCTCACGCTACCTCCAAGGGTATGGTTTGTACCTCCATCACCAACGGCTATCCGATCAACAGGACCTGGATCCAGCGCCTCAACAAAGCCGGACTGACGCTGCTGCAGGTTTCCATCGACAACCTGGAGCCGAACGAGCTATCCCAGAAGTCCTGGGAGCGGCTGCGGAAGAAGCTGGAGCTGCTACGGGAGCATGCGAAGTTCAGCGTCAACGTCAACGCCGTCTTGGGTTCCTGTACTCCCGACGAAACCCGGATCCTGGTGCGTGCGGTGAGGGAAATGGGCTTCTATCAAACCGTCGGCCTGATGCACGACGGTAACGGGCAGATCATTTCAGGCCTGGTTGGAGACGAGGCGCTACCGGCGTTTTACGAGGAAATTCACGACCTTTCGCGCAAGAGTATCTTCCACCACTTCGGCGAGGGCTGGGAGCGGGAAATGCTGCAGGAGGGCACTTCTCCATGGAAGTGCCGGGCAGGTGCCCGCTACCTTTACGTCGATGAGCTTGGCGCAGTTTCTTACTGTAGCCAGCGTCGCGGCGATCCCGGGATCCCGCTGCTGGAGTATGGCAGGGAAGATCTGGTACGGGAGTGGCACCTGCCCAAGGGGTGCGAGGACCGCTGCACCATCGGCTGTGTCCGTAGGGCTTCTGCCATCGATGAGTGGCGGTCCCAGGACGGCAAGGCGGGTAGGTCCAGGCAAAGACTCGTTTCACTCTCGATCGGAAAGAACTAATCGCACCGGGCCACCGATCCTTTCATTCACCTGCGCAGAGCCGATAGGCTCTGCAATACAAGACCATTGAACCTCGTCATGAATGCACCAAGCGAGACACCGTTTACGGGCTTCCTGAATCGGCACGACCAAGAAACATGGTCGGCGATCATCGACAATCTGCTGCCCTCAATTCACGAGGTCGACCGGACAGCGACGCGGATCTGGTTTTACTTCTGGCCGATTTGGCTATCGCGGGCGCTGCGGGAGTCGGAGGACCTCGGCAAGCTGGTGCAGCAATTGGAGCTGAAAGGCAACTGCTGGCTCGAGCAGCAGGTCGACACCTCGCACACGTTTCTCTACGGTCACCGCTATTGGCCCCGGGTCAAGCGGGCGGTGATGGACCATGCCGCCTCCTCCTCTTCTCCCGAAAGCCTGGACCTTGCGGCACAGATTCGCGACATGACCGCCAAACTGGCGGCGGAACTGGCAATGTCGGAATCGCTTCTGCTCGGCATCACCGCTGTCGCCTTCATGACTCTGCAGCAGGTTGGCATGCAAGCCTTCGCGGCAACCCCAGGGACGGTCAGCCTTAATCGCTGGGCGGTGAGGAGATCGCCAAAGAAGATCATCCGAGCCCGCGCCAGGAACGATGGCCTGGGGGTTTTTGGATTCTTCAAGGGGCTCAAGAGGGAGTTCACCGTCACCTTCGATGAGAACTTCAAAGGCGCCAAGTTCAAACTCATCAGCGGGCAGGAGCTGACCACCGCCTCGCTGAACGACCAGCGAGATCATTCTCCTTATGCCGACGGCCGCTGCATGAAAGGGCAGGGGCCGATACCTACGGAGTGTCGCTCTGCCGCTTGCGGCACTTGCTGGGTAGCGGTGCTGGGGGGCAGAGACCGGCTGTCAGAAGTCGGTTCGCTAGAATCTCGCAGGATCAAACGGTTCGGCTACATCGTCAGCGATGAGCCGAACCCGATCATCCGGCTGGCCTGTAAGGCCAAAGCTTCCGGAAATGTGACCATCGTTATCCCGCCCTGGAATGGAGTTTTCAGCAGATACGTGGAGGAGAGGCGGGTGGCCATCGGTGGTGCCGCTGCTAGTCGGGAAGAGGAGGTTGCTGCGCGGCCTCGCCGCCACTAGCGACGGCCAGCGCGCGACCGGTGTGAAGGAGTCGCTGCAATGTCGTAAGCCAGGCGAGGACGGCTAGCATCCACATGCCCGGCCCGAGCTTGTCGAAGAAGAGCGCCAACAGCAGAAGCACCATCCGCTCACCCCGCTCGGCGAATCCCACCTTGCAGTCGGTGACGATGTTCTCGGCACGCGCGCGGGTGTAGGAGACCATCAGCGCCCCTCCCAGGGCGAGCATGCTGAGAAACTCGTAGAGAGGAGCGCCGAGGCGGTGAAAGTAGGCCACTGCGCCGACATAGATGAAGATGTCCGAGGTTCGGTCGGTGACCGAGTCGAGCATGCCCCCGAACGGCGTCATTCGTCCCAGGGCCCTGGCTACAGCGCCGTCGATGACGTCGAAGAAGCCGGCGAGGATGATCCACAATCCCGCCGCGGTCAAGTCTCCTGAGGCTAGCCTCCATGCGGCCAAGGCGGTCGGGACCACTGACGCCACGGTGAGGAGGTTGGGCGGTATCCTGAGAGCCACTATAAGGGCGGTCACAACCCGCTTGAGGGCAAGGATCCCACGCTCGATCGTGCGGCTGATCATCTGTCGGTAGCCGATCCGACCACGTCCTCACATCGCCTGTTGCCGGGCAGCAGACGCGAATTCTAAGGACGAGGCTCGACGAGCTTCAAGAAAAGGCGGGCGCCGCAACTGTCACAGGGGCAACCACTTCCTTGTCGCTATCCGCACCGGCGATGAACAGCTGCACCCGTCGACGTGCCTCATCGTCCGGAATCTGCACGGGCGGGTGCTTCATCAGATAGGCGGATACCGCCTCCAACGGGCCGCCAATACCTCTTTCACGGGCCAGCTTGCAAGCCCGGATGGCATCGACGCTGCAGCCACCGCTGTTCGGCGAGTCCTCCACCGACAGGCGCAACTCGACGTTGAACGGAAAGCCTCCGAACCCCCTGCCTTCGACGCGCAGAAAGCAGAGCTTGTTGTCCTTCTGCCACGGCACATAGTCGGAAGGGCCGATGTGGATGTCCGTTTCCGGCAGCGGCTCGGGCAGCTGTGACTGCACCGCTTCGGTCTTGCTGATCTTTTTCGAGGCAAGCCGGTCGCGACTCAGCATATTGAGGAAATCGGTGTTGCCGCCGGTGTTGAGCTGGTAGGTGCGATCCACCTTCACGCCACGGTCGACGAGGAGGCGGGTGAGCGTCCGGTGCATGATCGTCGCGCCCACTTGCGCCTTGATATCGTCGCCGATGACAGGGATGCCGGCGGCCTCGAATCGTGCCGCCCACGAGGGATCCGAGACGATGAATACCGGCATGCAGTTGATGAGCGAGACCCCGGTGTTGAGGGCACACTCGGCATAAAAGCGGACGCCCATCTCAGAGCCTACCGGCAAGTAGTTGAGCAGTATTTCCGCCCCGCTCTCCCTGAGCACGGCCTCGACGTCCACCGGCTCGGCGTCGGCGACGACAAACGTCTGCTCGTCGGGATACTCGGACATGTGCGCGGCGACACCGTCGTGTACCGGTCCCATCTGCACAGTGACCCCCGTGGGCGGGATATCAGTGCACAAGTCCATGGTGTTGTTGGGAAGCGCGAAGATCGCCTCCTCAAGCGGTTTGCCGACCTTGCGGGCATCAACGTCGAAGGCGGCCACGAACTCGATATCGTGGGGACGATAGCCTCCCACGGACTCGTTCATCAGGCCCGGCACGTCGCCGTTGAAGTTGCCGGACTTGGCCCGGTACCACTCGATGCCTTGGATCAGGGAGCTAGCACAATTGCCCACTCCTGCAATGGCTACACGAATCTTTCCCATGAAATTTACCCCTCCTCGCCTCGAGGGCAGAGAAGCTCACCTAGAGGGAAGGACAGAGTGGGGCGGAGGGGGGCTCGTCGCGGGAGCGTAGGTGCACAATGGATTCCAGCGCCCTGGAGGAAACCATCGCGTCAGCGATATGAGAAAATATATGAAGATGGCTCCTGCAGTACGTAAGGGGACCTTGGCCTGCTGCCTCCTTCCCTCTACGCTCGCGACCCACCCGACCCAAGACGGTCAGGCCGAAGTCTGGCCAAGGATAGGTTCCCTCGGGCGCTTCTGTCAAGGCGCGAGGGGATGGGAGCCGCCGCCTACAGAAAGGCTCATGTCAGCCAGGATACACTCTTCAACGACCCTGATTTTCAATCCCACGGCGGGTGCTGGTCGAGCGCGCCGGCATCGTGCAGAGCTGGAGGCGGAGCTGCAAAGATGGCCCTTCCCGCCCGAGGTGGTCGAGACCGAGGGCCGCGGGCACGCGACCGAGCTGGCGATGGCCGCCGTGCACTCGGGGGCATCCATGGTGATTGCAGCCGGCGGGGATGGAACCGCCCACGAGACGGTGCAGGGTTTACTGACGGCCGCGGACGGGAAGCGGGAGACGACCTTTGCCTATTTGCCTCTGGGCACCGGCTGTGACTTCGCGACCTCACTAGGCTTGCCGCACGACCTCCGCGCTGTGGCGCGAGGTCTGCCCCATGGCCGGGATTTGCGCATCGATGTTGGCGTCGCCGAACAGTCGGGGAGAGATGGTGTTTGCCCGCGGTACTTCCTCAACGCCGCCAACGTGGGCTTGGGACCTGAAGTGGCGGCGCGGGTTGCCAAGAGTCGGTGGCTGCGGCAATTGGGCACGCCCGCTTACCTGCTGGCAGCGATCCCGGCGCTGATCAAAGTTCGACCACAGGAGGTCTGCTGGCGCACTGACGAAGGGCTCAGCGGCGCGGGCCCCTTGTTGAATCTATCGGCCTGCAACGGCCCATCGTTCGGGGGCGGCATGCGACCTTGCCCGCAAGCGGCGCTCACCAGTGGGCGCCTTCACGTTGCCGTGGTAGGACCGCTGGGAATCATTGCCGCCGCCCGGCAGATCCCGAGGCTGATGCGTGGCCGGCGGCTCGACCATGCGGCCGTCAAGAACTTCAGTTGTCGTGCTCTACAGATCGACGGGCCGCCGTTGCCGGTGGAAACTGATGGTGAAGTGGAAGGAGAGCTGCCAACATGCTTGTCCGTGCGCCCCGGTGGGCTATTGGTGCGACTCCCGGTTTGAGGGTGTATCCTTCCCCCTTCATATAAGGTGTCGTCTCGGCCTCGGCCTGGTGACGACGGTTGGAAGGCGAGCTCTTGCTGCCGTCTCTCGAGCAGACGGGAGGGATTCATGAAAACAGTTCGAATGTTTTCCACTGGCAGGCACCCGGTTATCGATGGCCTCTATGAACCTCTGCGGCGGCAATTCGCGGCCGCATCCCAGTACCGGCTTCTCGACGAGGGCGCGGGGGCAGCGGACGTCGTGCTGGCCTTTCTGCCCGATCCCGAGGACCTCGACCAGCTTGCCATCGAGCGTCGTAGCTACCAGGATTTCATCGGCATATTCTTCATTGGATCGCCAGCCGACTCGGAGGCACAGCGAGTGGTTCGGGCCTACGAGCTCGGTCTCCGAGTTATGGCGAATTTGGCCGGCTACATCGAGCTGTCAGGTGATGGGCCACACGATTACGAGATGACGTTGATTACTCCGGAGCGCGGCCATGAGCTGGTGGCCGGATCCTCCAGCGCGGCCGACGAGCTTTTCGACACCCTGGTGCGTCGTTCCGATGTCACGTATGTGGACGAGAACGTCGTGCATACGGACCTGTCGGCGGAGCTGGCCAAGGGGACTCACGTGACCCGAAAGATGCAGGAGATCGCCAAGCGCCTCGACGCGCTCGATCTCGTGCCTTCGGCCGTCTCGCTGGAGGGGCTGTCTGACCGAGCGCGCCGGCGCTTTTTCAAGGTTCTCGGCCTCAAACAGGTGAGCTATGGGAATATGAGCGCTCGCCACCAGGGCAAGGATTTCTGGATGACTGGCAGAGGGGTGGACAAGGCCAACCTGGAGGTCATCGGCCGCGACCTCATCCTGGTGATCGGCTTCGACAGCGAGGCCGGGCAGGTCCATCTGCGCGTTCCACCAGGGTTCGACGACGCGCGCGTGTCCATCGATTCCAGCATCCACGCGGCCATCTACGACGCTTTTCCGGCCATCGGGGCGATGATTCACATTCACTCGTTCGTTGACGGGATCGTCTACACTGACGATCATTATCCGTGTGGCACGGTCGAGCTGTGCAAATCGACGCTTGAAGGACTGCACCTTACCGACAACCCCGACCGGACGATACTAGGATTGACCAACCACGGCATCCTGGTCACCGGTGCCGATCTCGAGGATGCTTGGGGCCAGATCGAGGCTCGCCTCGCAGCGCTCGAGCCTGCCGGCGCCTGACCTCGCACGCGAGCCCTGGACTCACTTCCATTTACTTTCGAGCATCTGATCGAGCAGATCCGTGATCGTAGACGCTGATTTTCCGCAAACCCTACCGGCTATTCTGCGGCGGGCGGCTGAGCGATGTAGGGGCCGCGGCCTCGTCTTTGTCGACGAGGACGAACTGAAGCTCAGCTGGGCCGAGGTCGAGGAGCAAGCCAGCGAGGTTGCGGCCGGGTTGCAGGGTCTCGGTGGCGAGCTCGGTGATCGTGTGGCCCTGGTCTGCCAGGGATTGCGGCCCCTGGTTACCAGCTTTTTCGGGGCGGCCTTGGCAGGGATGCAGCCAACTATTCTGCCCACCCCGATCAGCCGACGCCGGTTGCAGGGATATGTTCAACACACGAGTGCGATCGTGCGGGTGGCCCAACCGCGCTTCGTGCTCATCGATGAGGCTGTGCACGAGGTGGGCAGACCTCTCCTCGAGGCTGCGGGTCTTGCCGGTCGCACCCGCATCGCCCGCTACGAAACACTGCAGCAGGCAGCGGGCCCGCTTCGCCCCCACCAGGCGAGCCCCGACGATATCGCAGTTATCCAGTTCACCTCCGGGAGCACCAGCTCACCGCGAGGGGTGATCTTGCTGCATGGCTGCATCTCCGCCAACGTTCTGGCGATCGTAGAGCACCTCGAGGTCGCGCCCGATGATGTCGGCGGTGGCTGGTTGCCGCTCTACCACGACATGGGTTTGATCGGGAACCTGCTCGGTGCGGCGGCACGATCGATCAGCCTGGTGCTGACGACGCCTTTCAACTTTCTGCGCCGTCCCCGCCGCTGGCTAGAAATCATGGAGCGGCACCGGGTGTCGATTACCGCAGGTCCCAACGTCAGCTACCGACACCTGCTGGAGCGGGGTGAGGCGGCAGGCAAGGATCTCAGTGCCTGGCGAGTAGCGATTATTGGCGCCGAGCCGGTCGATCCCGACCTCATGGATACCTTCCGGTCGTCCATGCGGACGGTCGGCTTTCCCGACGCTGGCTTCATGCCCGCCTACGGCCTCGCCGAGGTTGGCCTCATGGTGACAGGCGTGAAAGCGGGCACGAACTACGAGGCTGTCCGGCTCGACCGCGATCTGCTCGAAGGTGAGGGACGCGCGGTGCTTTCAAAGGCCGAAGCCGGCACCGTGCATGTGGTCGGGGTAGGCTATCCGGTGCGTGAGACGAGCGTGCGGATCGTTGACGAGGGTGGTCAGGAGCTGCCAGATAGTCAGGTGGGCGAGATCAATGTCCGCGGCGCCTCGGTGATGCAGGGCTACTTCAACGATCCCGAGGCAACCGCCGAGACGCTGCGTGAAGGCTGGCTGTACACTGGTGATCTCGGCTATTTAGACAACGGGCAACTGTTCGTCACCGGGCGGAAGAAGGAACTAATCATTGTTGAGGGACGGAATTACTACCCTCAGGACATCGAGCGGGCAATCGAGGGCATCGAGCTGGTGCGTCCGGGCAGCGTTGTCGCCTTCGGAACTACCAACGGCAAGCGCGAGGGAGTGATCGTGGTTGCGGCACCCCAAGTGTCGAAGAATCGGCCGAGCATCGAGCGGGAAATCCGGGAGGTCGTGTCTGTCTCCCTCAACCTGCCCGTGCTCGATGTCGTCCTCATGGAGAGCGGGCGCATACCGCGCACTACCAGCGGCAAGCTTTGCCGTGGGCGCTGTCGCGATCTATATGAGGAAGGTGCTCTTTCGTGAGTGGTGTCAAGCAACCAGAGAGAACACACTGCGCTGGTCGTGGGCCTGACGGGTCTGCCCGGAGTGCCGAGCAGCAACGAATCATCGATGAGATCTCGCGACTGATCGTCGAAATCAAGGCCGAGCGGCGCCAGGCAGTTCGGCCTGAAGCTCGTTTGCAGAGCGAGATAGGGTTGGCCTCCGTCGACATCATCGATCTCGTGCTCGCCGCCGAAGACACCTTCAATATCACCATTCCGGATGATGAGACGGGAGACCTCATGGATGCCACAGTCGTCGAACTGGCGGAACGTGTTCAGCAACTCTGTGGGCGGTGAGCAGTGTTCTGCGTCGCTGCTCAGCGCACTCGCCACCGTGGCGCCTTCCACGATATGCTACATGGGTCCGGCTGCGGGCTCTTTGGTCTGACATCCTGTCCAACTTGGAGGCGTCCTGGTTAGTCAGCGCATGGACTGCATCGCCATCATTCCAGCGCGTTTCGATTCCGAGCGATTTCCCGGGAAGCTGCTCGCCTCGCTGGCCGGCCGGCCGCTGATCCAGCACGTCGTCGAGCGTTGCCTGGCCGTTCCTGGGCTCGACGCCACGATTGTCGCTACCGATGATGAGCGTATCGCCAAGGCGGCCTCGTCTGCCGGCGCGGAGGTGGCGATGACACCTGCCTCGTTTGCCTCGGGAACCGACCGCGTTGCTCACGTGGCCGAGCAGTTTCCCGCCGACATCATCGTCAACGTGCAGGGTGATGAGCCACAGCTCGATCCCGAGGCCCTGGGTGCGGCGCTGGCGGAGTTCCGCGACGGTGACGTAGAGCTGGGTACGCTGCGCACTGCTTTGCTCGAAGCACCCGACCTATGGAGCCCGGATGTCGTCAAGGTGGTCGTCGAGAACAGCGGCCGGGCCCTCTTCTTCAGCCGCGCGCCGATTCCCTTTCCCCGGGCGCAATGGTGTCCGCAAGGAACGCTTCACGATCCGGAGGTGCTGGAGCGGATGCCGGCATCCTTCAGGCAGCCTGCGTTGGGGCGGCGGCCCAGTCACCAAGAGAGTGTCAAGCTTGCCTTCGCCGGCTCCCCTCGATTGCCGGGTCCCTACTGGATTCACATTGGTGTATATCTTTACCGGCGGGCTGCACTGGCCCGCTGGGCGGCCTTGCCGCCCTCACCGCTGGAGCTACTGGAGGGCTTGGAACAACTCCGGGTTCTAGAAGCCGGAGAAGTGATGCAAACTTATCTGATAAGCGAGGTGACGCTGGCCGTAAATTATCCCGAGGATCTGGAGAGGGTGAGGGCTGCCTATACTGTAAGCAGTGCACATCCACAGGAAACGGCATGAGAACCAAGTATATCTTTGTAACTGGTGGAGTTGTTTCTTCCTTAGGCAAGGGTCTGGCGTCAGCCTCGATCGGGCGGTTGATGGAGTCCCATGGATACACCGTCAATCTCCTCAAGCTCGACCCCTACATCAACGTTGATCCGGGCACCATGAGTCCCTTCCAGCACGGCGAGGTCTTTGTCACCGACGATGGTGCCGAGACCGACCTGGACCTGGGTCACTATGAGCGCTTCACCAGCGCTCGCATGAGCGGCCTCAACAACTACACGACCGGCCAGATCTACGAGTCGGTAATCCAGAAGGAGCGACAGGGCGAATATCTCGGCAAGACCGTCCAGGTGATCCCGCACATCACCGATGAGATCAAGGCATGTATCGCTCGCCTGGCCGACACCGCCGACATCGTCATCGTCGAGATCGGTGGCACCGTGGGCGACATCGAGAGCCTTCCCTTTCTCGAGGCGATCCGCCAGTTGCGCCAGGAGGTGGGCCGTGCCAACGGCATGTTCATCCACCTGACGCTGGTTCCGTTTATTGCTGCAGCGAAGGAGCTGAAGACCAAGCCGACCCAGCACAGTGTCAAGGAGCTCCGCTCTATCGGTATCCAGCCAGACGTATTGCTATGTCGCACAGACCGCTTCCTGCCCGAGGAGATCAAGGCCAAGATCGCTCTGTTCACCAACGTCGATAAGCATGCAGTTATCACCGCGGTCGATGTCGACTGCATCTACGAGGTGCCGCTGGTGTTCCATGAGGAAGGTCTCGACGACATTATCTGCCGCACTCTGGGCCTCGAGCCGCAGGGGTCGGACCTTGCCGAGTGGGAGCATCTCCTACGCACCTACAGACAGCCACAAGACCGTGTACGCATCATGGTGGTGGGCAAATATGTGGAGTTTGAGGAGTCCTACAAGAGTCTCACGGAGGCGCTGGTTCACGGTGGCCTGGCGCATGACATCGGGGTTGATATTGACTGGATCGAGGGGGAGCGCTTCGAGCAAGGAGAGCGCCCTGAGGAGATTCTGTCGAGGGCCGATGGCGTCCTGGTGCCGGGAGGATTCGGGGAGCGTGGCGTGCGCGGCATGCTCGAAGCCATCCGCCATGCGCGCCAACGCAGTATTCCCTTCTTCGGCATTTGTCTCGGTTTCCAGACCGCCGTCATCGAGTTCGCCCAGGAAGTCGCAGATCTGGGCGACTCGGCCGACAGTAGCGAGTTCGACTTCAAGGACCCCGAGGCGGAGAAGGTGATCTACAAGCTGCGCGACCTACTCGGCGTCGAGGAGTTGGGTGGAACGATGAGACTAGGGGCCTACGAATGCGTGTTGACGCCCGGCTCTCTGGCCGCAGGAGCATATGCAACCGAGCGAGTCTCGGAACGCCATCGGCATCGATATGAGTTCAACTGCTCCTTCGAGAGACAGCTGGTGAATGCAGGGCTGCTGATGACGGGTGTTTCCGAGGACGGCAAGTTCGTGGAAATCGTGGAGTTGCCCGATCACCCCTGGTTCCTGGCTTGCCAGTTTCACCCTGAGTTCCGCTCCGCGCCGCTGCGGCCTCATCCTCTGTTCGCAGCCTTCATTGGTGCCTCCTACCAGCACCGGCAAGGTCGGGATGCCCGCAAGGTTGCTGCCGAGGCAACCGAGGATGTTCCGGCTCGATGACCTCTGGCCGTTCGCCCGACGAGTGATGTAGCGTTTCATTCATGCCGGCGCAGGGCGCCGGCGAGAATGGACGGAAGCGATAGATCGTAGATGGCCACAAAGAAGGTCGTCCGGGTTTCCGGTACGACAGCGTTTGGCGATGGCCGGCTCGGCATCATCGCTGGCCCGTGCGTCATCGAGAGCCGTGACCACTGCTTGCGGATGGCCGAGGCAGTGGCTGCAGAGGCACGTGCCCGTGGCCTGCCGGTCGTCTTCAAGTCATCCTATGACAAGGCTAACCGCACTTCGGGAGGATCGTTCAGAGGTCCAGGCCTCGAAGAAGGCCTGCGCGTACTCGAAGAGGTGCGAGAAGCGGTAGGCGTTCCCGTGTTGACGGACCTGCATGCGGTGGATCAGGTTGAGGCAGTGTCCGCCGTGGCAGATGTTCTGCAGATTCCAGCGTTTTTGTGTCGGCAGACCGATCTGGTGATGACCGCTGCCGCTACCGGTCGACCGCTGAATCTCAAGAAGGGCCAGTTTCTTGCGCCGTGGGACATGCGGCATGTGGTGGAGAAGGCGGAGGCAACGGGGAACCGAGAATTGCTGGTCACCGAACGCGGAACCTGCTTCGGCTACAATCATCTCGTAGTTGACTTCAAGGGCCTTGGAGTCCTTTCCGAGCTGGGCTACCCGGTGGTCCTGGACGTGACGCACAGCCTGCAACTGCCAGGGAAGGGAGAGGGGGAAACCGGCGGCGATCGGCGTTTCGCCGAGGCGCTTGCCGGTGCCGGGGCTGCTGTCGGCATCGACGTGCTCTTCCTGGAGGTTCACGATCAGCCCGAGCTGGCCAGGTCTGATGCAGCGACGCAGTTGCCGCTGGAGCGATTCGGTGGCCTGCTGGATCGCGCCTGCCGCCTACACGAGGTCGTTGCAGAGATGCGGGATGGCGGCAGGCCGCCGGCCGCCGCGGCTGCTTCCACGGTGCCGGTGGTGACCGGGGCTGAGGAGGAGGAAGCGGGAGGGGGGTGAAGTCAAGGAGAA
>JBHHYG010000041.1:0-15452 GCA_046757445.1 Acidobacteriota bacterium | reverse complement strand
GGGCTCGATCGAGGAGATGGGGGGGTTGGGAACGGTCACCGGGATGCGCGCCTCGAGAAGCGGCTGGCTGCGCCGGCTGGTGTCGTCGGGATCCTTGGGAACGCGGGCGAGGATGAAGGCCTTGCCGGGCCGATAGGCCTCGACTTCACCGGCCGGGCTGACGCCGACCTGGCGCCGGCCGAGGGAGAAAAAAAGCACCGGCAGATCGAGGACGTTGCCGGCGGCGTCCTTGACCGAGGCCTTCAGCGTCGCTCTCTCGCCGACCTCGAGGGTCAGCGCGCTCGGTACCACCTGCAGCTCGGCCGGCTCCGGACGCTCAGCCTGTTGTTGCTGTGCGCGTGCGGGCAGCGCCAAGGCCGCCAGGCAGAACACCACCGCCAACTGAGACCATCTCTTCATCACGGCACCTCTCCTGCGTAGGGGCAAAAATGACCCCCTACCTTGCCAGCCACCCGAGCGCGGGCGCAAGGCGCGCGCCGGGCTGTCGTGCCCAGCCCGTACATGTGGTACAAGCGCTTCATGATGACGACGATCGGCAAGCGCGGGAGCACGCTACCCTGGAGCGGCATGGCGATCCTGCTGCTGCTGCAGCTGAATACCGCCTGCGCCACATCGGAGGCTGCCGACTGGTCGCGCTTCCGTGGGCCCAACGGCTCGGGGGTGGCGGATGCCGTCGGGCTGCCGGTGGAGTTCGGCCCCGAGCAGAACGTGATTTGGAAGACGGCGCTGCCCCCAGGGCACTCCTCGCCGATCCTTTCCGCCAGCCGCATCTTCCTCACCGCCTTCGAGGGCGACAGGCTCCTGACCATCTGCCTCGACCGCGACACTGGAGAGATCCTCTGGCAGCGGCAGTCCCCCAGGTCTCGCGAAGAGAAGCTGGACCCGCGCAACAGCCCCGCCTCCCCGAGCCCGGTCACCGATGGCGAAGACGTCTACGTCTTTTTCGCCGACTACGGCCTGATCAGCTACGACCTCGACGGCAACGAGCGCTGGAAGCTGCCGCTTGGCCCTTTCGACAATGTCTACGGCATGGGTGCCTCGCCGATCCTGGTCGACGACAAGGTGCTGCTGGTCTGCGATCAGAGCACGGGCTCCTTTCTTATCGCAGTGGCCAAGCGCGACGGGCGGATCGTATGGCGGACCGAGCGGCCTGAGGCGAAGAGCGGCCACTCCACCCCCATCCTTTATAAGCCAGATGACGGTCCCCTCCAGCTCATCGTTGCGGGATCCTTCTTCTTGACTGCCTACTCGGTCGACAGCGGCGAGAAGCTCTGGTGGGTCGGTGGGTTGTCGTTCGAGATCAAATCGACACCGGTGATCGGCGACGGTGTCGTCTATATCAACGGTTATGGCTCACCGCTGAACCAGCCCGGCAACCAGATCGAAACAGTTTCCTATGATGATGCGCGTGCTCGGCACGATGCCGACGGCGACGGGAGCTTCACCGAAGAGGAGGTGCAAGGAACAACCGCCGCGAGCTGGTTCGACTTCGTCGACCTGGACGCCGATGGCCGTCTGGGGGCCGAGGACTGGCGCTACTTCCGCGCCGCCATGGCTTCGACCAACGGCCTGCTGGCCATCCGGCTGGGGGGAAGCGGCGACATGAGCGAGCAGAGCGTGCTCTGGGAATACCATCGGGCGGTGCCGCAGCTCCCCTCGCCGCTCCTGTACGAAAGCGTCCTTTATATGGTCAACGATGGGGGCATCGTCACCTCCCTCGATCCGGCCACCGGCGAGGTCCTGGCCCAGGGGCGGTTGAAGGGAGCCGTCGATAGCTACTACGCCTCGCCGGTCGCGGCCGACGGCAAGATCTACTTCGTCAGCGAGCTGGGGCTGGTGGCTGTGCTGGCGCCCGGTGGCAGTCTCGACGTCATCAAGGTGAACGACCTCGACGACCTCAGCTATGCTACCCCGGCGATCGTAGATGGCCGCATCTACCTGCGCACGCGCAGCACCCTGTATTGTTTCGGCTTGCCGCAGGGAGCGTGAGCGATCGGCCGATCCGCCGAGCTCACTTGTTCTTCACCCGTACCCGCCAGGCGCCACGTCCGTGGGTGAAGGCGAACAGCCGCAGGCCGCCACCGGCACGCGTGTGCGGAACCAGCGCCTCGGTGACGATGTTGCCGAAACCGGTGTTTTCCGCCGCCCAGCTGTTGCCGCCGGTGGTCGACACCAATACACCCAGGTCGGTGCCGAGGTAGAGGCGCTGCGAGTTACCGGCATCGACGACGATGCTGTGCACGGGAATGTCCGGCAACCCGTCCGCACCGCTCCCGTCGATGGAGCGGAAGCGCTGGCCGCCGTTGGTGCTGCGGAAGACGTGCTTGCCGCCGAACGTCGCGTAGGTGGCGTAGACGACGTCGGCGTTGTTGGGGTCGAGGGCGATCCAGGAGACCCAGCCCCTGCGCGGCCGCTTCGACTTGAAGGTGGTGAAGCCGGTGCTGGTGGTGCCCTTGTCGGTCCGATAGATGCGGCCGTCGCTGGCGCCGGCGATGACCCTGTCAGAGTCGTGCGGCGAGACGGCGATGGCGGTCATCTGGCCCCGGCCCCGAAAGGGAGCGGAGGCCGCCTGCCAGAAGCCGGCGGCGTTGTCGGTGCGCCAGAGCTGGCGGCCGCCGATCCACAGGCGCTGCGAGTTGCCGGGGTCCATCGCCAGCGGCGTGATGAAGGCCCAGTTGTCTCCCGGTTTCAGAATGCTGTTGCTGACGGGCGGCAGGCCGTTGCGGGCCGAGAAGAAGCTACCTCCACCGTTCACCGATTTTGCCAGGTTGGCCCATTGGCTCTCCGCGTAGATGACCTGCGGATTGTCGGGGTCGATGGCCGAGTAACCGCCGTCTCCGCCGAGGATGTTCGACCAGCCGTTGAATCCGGTCTGGTTGCTGCCCAGGATGGTGCCGTTGTCCTGGGTGCCGCCGAAGTAGCTGGCGCCGTCGGGGGAAACGACCCCGTGGTAGAACTGCGTGACGCCGTAGTTGTTGTTGATGTTGGTCCAGCGCATGGGTGTATTGCCGCCACTGCACACCCCCATGGCGCCGGTGGCGACAGCGGCGCGCGCGCCCTCGGTGCGGAAGATGCCGCCGTCGTTGCCGATGTAGGCGGTCTGGTTGGTGGTGCCGTTGTAGTCGGGGTGAAAGACCATGACGTGCTGATCTGCATGGGCGAAGGAGTCGAAGCGGTTATCCCACCAGTAGGAGGCCGCGCCCCAGCTCTGGCCGCCGTCGTCGGAGCGGAACCAGTCGACCGCCGCCGCCCAGACGATCTGCGGATCGGCCGGGTCGACGGCCAGGGCGTTGGCGTACCAGCCCATGTTGATGTAGTTGTCGGCGCCGCTGAAGCCGCACTCCTGTAGCATCGCGTTGATCGGGTTGGTGAGCAGCAAGGTGGACGCCTTTTGGGTGCTGCTGTTGCGCGTGCGTGCCACCCAGGTGCCGGGATCGCCGCCGGCGGTGGAACGGAAGACGGCGTGCAAACCCTGCTCGAAGCTTCCGCCAGGGCCGGGGACATTGCTGGCGGCCAGCGCGTAGATGACATCCTGGTCGGAGGGGGCAAGGGCGATCGTCGTTCGCCCCATGGCGGGCTCGCTGAGCACCGCCTGCCAGCCGGCCGTACCGTCGGCGTCGTCGGTGCGATAGACGGTGGCCTGCTCGAAGGTGCCGCAGGAGGCGAACAGGGTGTCGCGGTCACTGCGCATGGCCAGATCCAGGCAACCTCCCTTGACCTGCGGGGCCAGGATGCGCGACCAGGACTTGCCGCCGTTCTTGCTGCGCCACACTCCGGTACGGGTGGCGGCATAGATGCGCCTGCCGCTGGTGGGGCTGAAGGCCAGGTCATTGACCCAGTAGAAGTCCTTGTTGTCGGTGCTCTTCAGCCGCTTCCAGGTATTGCCGTTGTTGGTCGACTTGAAGATGCCGTCGCCGCGCAGCGGCAGGCTGGTGCCGCGGACATCTTCGCGGAAGTAGCCCTCGCCGGTTCCGGCGTACAGCACGTCGGGGTTGACGGGGCTACGGGCCATCGAGTTGATGGCGATATTGGCCATCTTCTCGCCCACCGGCAGCCACAGCTGGCCGCCGTCGGTGCTCTTCCAGATGCCGCCGGAAACGCCGCCGGCGATCAGCACGCGGTCGTCACGGGGATCGATCAGCAGCACGCGGGTACGGCCGCCGATGTTGCCGGGGCCGAGCGGCTTCCAGGTTCCCAGGGCCTTGGCGACGGCGTCGGCGCTGGCGTGGTCGCCGGCGCCCCCGGCTGCGAGGGCGCCTTCGAGCTCCCTGTCAACGTCGTCGGCCGTCAGATACCGGCCCCAGCGCGACGAGTAGCGCCGCATGCCGTCGACATGCTCCTGGGCCCGCCGGGTCAGAGCGCGCACGTCGATGTCGCGGTTTTCAGGAATCCGCTTGCGAGCGAAGAAGTGCTCGGCCGCCTCCGGCTCGTCGAAGGATATGGGCGGCGACTGCCGTTGCCTGTCGAGCGCCTGTTGCAACAACGGCGGCAACGGCCGCTGCGGCAATCTCACCTCGGAGAGGACCAGGCCGAAGGGAGCTCCCGCCAGCAACAGAGCCAGCAGCGCTCGCCCGACCTTGTCGGGGAGGCGACGCAGAGCGGAGCTCGACCGGCCACGGAGGAACCGAGGGCGGCTGAGCAAGCGGGTCGCGGACGGGCGCATGGTTCCTTCAGTTTAACAGGGTGCGGAAAAACCCTGGGGTCCAACGTTTTGATTTCCGAAAGAGGTTGCGGGGAGCGCGGGCTGCCGGGTTAGGCTTTGGGCGCAGCAGGATTCCGGGTGACGTCGTCGCAGCCTGCTGTCCGTTCAGCTCATGGAACAGCTCTCCAGCGTTGCCATCGCCGCTGCGGCCTTTGCCTTGATCGCCCTGGCATCGAGGGAGATCGGGCGGGCTTCGCTACGGCTCCGGCTGCCTCTGATCAGCGGTTTTCTATTGTGCGGCATTCTCGCCGGGCCGTACGGGCTCGGGCTGATCTCGGCACAAGCCACCCGCCAGCTACGCTTCGTCGATGAGATCTCCATTGCCTTCATCGCCTTTGCGGCGGGCGGTGAGCTGTACCTCAAGGAGCTCCGGCATCGCTTCCGTGCCATCGGCTGGGTCACTGGTTGTCTGGTGATCAGCACCTTCCTCTTGGGCAGCGCCGCTGCCTTCCTGATCTCGGGGTCCATCCCGATAGTCGGGGAGATGCCGGCTCTCGACCGTTTTGCCGTCGCTCTGCTGGCCGGCGCCATCCTGGTGGCGCGTTCGCCGTCCTCGGCCATCGCCATCGTCAAGGAGCTACGAGCCCGAGGCCCCTTCACCTACACGGTGCTGGGGGTGACGGTGATCATGGACGCGGTGGTCATCGTGCTCTTCGCGGTGAGCTCGTCGGTGGCCGACGCCTTCTTCGGCGGCCTTGGCTTCGATGTCGGCACCCTGGTGGTGATGTTGCTCGGGTTTGTCATCTCGGGAACCGGCGGGGTCGTCGTCGGCCTGCTCCTGGAGGGGATCCTCCGACTGCGGCAGCGGCGGGCGCTGAAGGCCGCCATGGTGCTCGCGGCGGGCTACGGCGTCTATCTGCTGTCGGCCTGGTTTCGCCAGTTCAGCCACCAGCGCCTGGGTCACGAGATCCTGCTGGAGCCGTTGCTGGTTTGCATGATCGGCGGTTTTCTAGTCACCAACTACTCCGAGCGGTGCTCCGAGTTTCACGAGCTCGTGCATGAGACCGGCCCACCTGTCTATGTCGCCTTCTTCACGCTTACCGGAGCATCCCTGGCGCTGGGAATCCTGGCGCAGACCTGGTCGGTTGCCTTGGTGCTCTTCGCCGTTCGGCTCGGGGGCATTTTTCTGGGGGCTTTCTCGGGTGGAGCTATCGCTTGTGAGCCGTTGCGGCTCAACCGCATCGGCTGGATGGCCTACATCACCCAAGCGGGGGTGGGCCTCGGGCTCGCCAAGGAGGTCGCCGTGGAGTTTCCGCTCTGGGGCGATGCTTTCGCCACGGTGATGATCGCGGTGATCGTGCTCAACCAGGTCACGGGTCCGCCTCTATTCAAGTGGGCGATCCACATCGCCGGTGAGGCCCGCGCCCGCGCCCGTCGTCCTGGATATGACGGTGTCCAAGAGGCCATCGTCTTCGGCGTCGAGGGGCAGGCGCTGGCCCTGGCTCGCCAGCTCACCTCCCACGGCTGGCAAGTCAAGGTGGCGGCGTTGAGCGGATCTCAGCTGGGGGAAGCGAGGCCGGCGGACGTCGAGGTGCAGCTCGTTGAAGGAATAAGCCTGGAGGTCCTCGAGAGCCTGCAGGCAGCTCGTGCAGAGTGCATCGTCGGCATGCTCGACGACGAGGACAACTATCGAATCTGCGAGCTCGCCTACGAGCACTACGGCACCAAGGACCTGGTGGTGCGCCTCAACCATCGCGCCGACCTCGAGCGGTTCCGCCAGCTGGGCGTTCTCGTCGTTGATCCGAGCACTGCCATGATCAGCCTGCTCGACCACTTCGTGCGCTCACCGGGCGCCACCTCGATCCTGCTCGGCCTCGAGGGCAGCCAGGATGTGGTCGAGATCTGTATCGGCAACCCCAGCCTTCAAGATCTGCAGCTGCGGGAGCTGCGCTTACCCGCGGATGCGATCGTTCTCTCCGTGCGTCGTGGCGATGCCAACCTCATCTCGCACGGCGATACACGCCTGCAGTTGAATGACTGGGTGACCGTCCTCGGAGGAAAGGAAAGCCTCGAGGAGGTGATGTTGCTGTTCGGAGGGTGGTGAGAGGAGCACGAACGCGCATTTCTCATCGTGCTCCGCTGCGTCAGATCCCTTTCCGTCTGAGATGACCGAGCCTGCAAACGCCCTGTAATTGTTGCACAATATGGCGGGTCGGCGGCAGCAGGATGTCTGACAACGCCGAAAGGAGAACTGAAATGAGCCTGCAGGCGGCGACGTCGGAAAGCATTGGGGCACAGGGGCAGCACCTAACCCTCCGCAAGGATGCCTGGTGGTTGGAGCCGCTACTGACCTTTCTCGCCCTCAGCACATTCATCGTTTACTCTACCTGGGCCGCCTTTCAGAACGCTTTTTATTATGCCTCACCGTACCTTTCGCCGTTCTACTCACCGTGCATCTCGGCCAACTGCGAACACCTGACCTTCGAGGTTCCGCTCATCCACAGTTGGTGGACATTCTCGCCGGCATTCTTGATCCTCTGGGCTCCAGGCCTCTTCCGCCTCACCTGCTACTACTACCGCAAGGCGTACTACCGTTCCTTTTGGGGCTCGCCGCCAGCGTGTGCGGTGCGCGATGTTCACGCCTCCTACAGCGGTGAGACCCGCTTTCCGCTGCTCCTGCAGAACCTGCACCGGTACGCCTGGTATCTGGCAGTGGTCTTCATCTTTATCCTCACCTGGGACGCGCTGCGGGCATTCTGGTTTGCCGATGGCTTCGGGGTCGGCGTCGGCACGCTGGTGCTTACCGTCAACGTCTGGTTTCTGGCGTTGTACACCTTTTCGTGCCACTCGTGCCGTCACATCTGCGGCGGCCATGTGAAGGCCTTTTCGAAGGCGCCGATCCGATATCGGCTATGGTCCGTCGTAAGCCGCCTCAACCCCCTGCACCCGCGCTTCGCCTGGTTGAGCCTCTTCTGGGTCGGATTTACGGACCTGTACGTGCGACTGGTCGCCATGGGCATCATTACCGACATCAGGATCATCTGATGGGAAGCCACGACTCATACGAGTACGATGTAGTTGTCATCGGCGCTGGCGGCGCCGGGCTTCGAGCGGCGATAGAGGCTTCTGCACAGGGGGCAAAGACCGCTCTGCTGTGCAAGTCGCTGCTTGGCAAAGCGCACACCGTGATGGCCGAAGGTGGTGTCGCTGCGGCCCTGGGTAACGTTTACTCCGAGGACAACTGGAAAGTGCACTTCCGCGACACCATGCGCGGCGGCAAGTTCCTCAACAACTGGCGCATGGCGCAGCTGCACGCTCAGGAGGCGCCTGCCCGAGTGAATGAGCTCGAGGCCTGGGGTGCACTCTTTGATCGCACCAAGAGCGGAAGGATCTTGCAACGGGACTTCGGCGGGCATCGCTACGCGCGCCTCGCACACGTCGGCGACCGAACTGGTCTCGAGATCATTCGCACGCTGCAACAACACGCCGTCCACAAGGGTATAGACGTGCACATGGAGTTCACAGTCTCCCGCTTGCTCAAGGATGGCGATCGGATCTCCGGGGCAATGGGTTACTGGCGTGAGAGCGGCCGCTTCGCTTTTTTCAACGCAAAGGCTGTGGTGCTTGCGACTGGCGGCATTGGCAAGGCGTTCAAGATCACCTCGAACTCGTGGGAGTACACCGGCGACGGGCATTCGCTCGGCTACTGGGCCGGTGCCGACCTCATCGACATGGAATTCGTTCAGTTCCATCCCACCGGCATGATCTGGCCGCCCAGTGTGCGCGGCATCCTGGTGACGGAGGGGGTACGGGGAGACGGCGGGGTGCTGAAGAACTCCGACGGCAAGCGCTTCATGTTCGACTACATCCCCGATCTGTTCAGGGCAGAGACTGCTGACACCGAAGAGGAGGCCGACCGCTGGGCCGCCAACCATGCGGACAACCGGCGACCGCCGGAGCTGTTGCCTCGCGACGAGGTCGCTCGTGCCATCAACTCGGAGGTCAAAGCGGGCCGCGGTAGCCCACACGGTGGCGTCTACCTCGACATCGCCTCACGGCTCGATGCCGCAACTATTCGCCGGCGTTTGCCGAGTATGTACCAGCAGTTCAAGGAGCTCGCCGATGTCGATATATCGCGGGATCCGATGGAGGTCGGCCCTACCTGCCATTACATGATGGGAGGGATCCGGGTGGATGCCGACACCGGAGCGTCGACGGTACCGGGCCTGTTCGCTGCCGGTGAGGTGGCTGGCGGCCTGCACGGTGCTAACCGTCTGGGAGGCAACTCCTTGTCCGATCTCCTCGTGTTTGGCCGCCGAGCCGGGCTCGGTGCTGCACAGTACGCCAAGGAGCTCGGCTCGCAGCCGAAGGTCGACGCCAAGGGAGTGGAGACCGCCTCCAACGAGTTGCTCTCACCGTTCGAACGGGAGTCCGGCGAAAATCCTTATGAGGTCCAGCACCGGCTCCAAGAAACCATGCAGAAGCTGGTTGGCATCATCCGCACGGGTGACGAGTTGACACAGGCGATCGAGGAGTTGGGCAAGCTACGGGAGCAGGCGCAAAACGTCACGGTCGAGGGCCACCGTCAGTACAACCCCGGCTGGCATCTGTCAATGGAGCTCAAGTCGCTGCTGACGATCTCCGAGGCGATCGCGAGAGCGGCATTCGAGCGCCAGGAGAGCAGAGGAGCTCAAACCAGGGAGGACTATCCGGAAAGGGACTCAGAGCTGGGGAAGGTCAACGTGGTCATCCGCCGCAACGAGGCCGGTGGCATGACGGTGTCAAGGGAGCCACTGCCCGAGATGCCTGCCGAGCTCAGAGAGCTCCTGGAGGACAGCTGATGGCCGAAGCCAAGATACGTGTCTACCGCGGTGACTCGGACGGAGGTGAGATCGTCGAGTACAAGGTTCCCTACGAGGAAGGCGAGGTTGTCCTGGATGTGCTCCACCGGTTGCAGGCGACGCAAGCGAACGACCTAGCCATCCGCTGGAACTGCAAGGCCGGCAAGTGCGGATCGTGCAGCGCAGAGGTGAACGGTCACCCACGGCTCACCTGCATGACGCGGATGAGCCTCTTTCAAGAGGGAGAGCCGATCATCGTCACCCCGATGAGCACCTTTCCTATCATCAGGGACTTGGTCACCGATGTTTCCTTCAATTACGAGGTTGCCAAGAAGATTCCAGCATTCCAGCCGACGGAGCCGGATGGCGACGGCACCTGGCGCATGCATCAGGAGGATGTCGACCGCTCACAGGAGTTCCGCAAGTGCATCGAGTGCTACCTATGCCAGAATGTTTGTCATGTAATTCGTGATCATCAGCCTAACAAGAGACACTTCTTTGGTCCGCGATTCCTCATAAGGCTAGCAGAGCTGCAAATGCACCCGTTGGACGTCGTTGATCGCAGCGACTTCATCAAGGAGGAGGCAGGGCTCGGCTACTGCAACATCACCAAGTGTTGCACGGGTGTCTGCCCCGAGCACATCACCATCACCGACAACGCCATCATCCCGCTGAAGGAGCGAATCGTGGACGTCAGGTACGACCCGCTGCTTTGGCTGGTGAACCGGCTCAGAGGCAAGAAGCAGCCTGTCGGGTCCGGAGAATCAACGTAAGCGCCGCGAAGGCACTCGAGGGGGGGAAGACTTCTATCGTTGCGGTGGCCGCTGCTGTTTGAATTGCGCTGCCGCAGAAGCTGCTGGCGCAGCGCCGGCGGTGAGTTGCTGCGGGAATGGAGAGATCCGAATGAGGCAGTACTCGAAGCTGGCGATCGTAGGGCTGGTGGCAGTGTTGCTGACTGCAACCATTTGCCGGGGTGAGGATGACTTCACTCTCTACGAGCTTCTCGCCCCCGATTCTCACAAATTCGCCATCACCTACGACGTCACCACCCCCCGTGCCGGCGCTCGCTTTTACCTGAATCCTATCCGCCGGGGGTCGGTGGCTACCGACGAGAGGGTGGTGGACCGGCGGACGGGGAAGGAGCTGCGCTTCGAGACCATCAGTGGCAAGCAGGCCAAGATCGAGGGGCTGCGCTCGCAGCGCACCGCCGATGACGCGCGCTTCGTCAAAGTACACCTGGCCCGACCCGTGCCCGAAGGGGGCGAGGCCCGCATGCGCATCTACAAGACCTACGAAGACCCTGCATCGTACTGGTCGGAGGGGGAGCGGATCGTCTTCAAGCGCAACCTGGGCATCAAGGCCAACGTCGTGGTGCTGCCGCCGGGCTACGAGCTGGTGGGCTGCTCGGTGCCGGCCATCGTCTCCACACTTGACGATGGCCGCCTCAAGGCCAGCTTCCTCAACGATCGCGACGACCAGCTGCAAGTGCAGATCATCGGCCGGCGGCTGGATGCTGACGACGCCGAGGACCGACCATGAGAAACAGGCTACCTTGGATGCTCTCCTGCTGCTCGCTGTTGTTTCTTTCTGCGGGAGCTTCCTACGCGCAGTTTCACCGCGCCGAGCAGACGCGCGAGATCACCTACTGGCTGTTGGACCCACCCACCCACCAGTTCCGCATCTCTCATGACTTCACCGTCGATACGCCGGGCCAGAAGTATGTGCACAGTTTCGTCCGCACCGGCAGCGTGGTGACAGATTCTTCTGTCTACGACGTTGATGCCGGCAAGAAGCTACTCGCCCACGAAGTAACCGGGAAGCAGGTCAACGAGCTGCACTTCTATCATGACGCGACGCCCGAGGAGATGGTCGTTGTCCAAGCCGAGCTTCTCAGGCCGGTGCGGGAGGGCGAGACGATGCGCGTGCGCGTGGTCGAGACCTACACCGACAGCGAGCGCTATTACATGGATGGCGACGAGTTGGTCTGGGACCGATCGCTGGGCCGGCCGCGAAATGTGGTCAAGCTACCGCCAGGCTGGATGCTCACCTCGGTGAGTGTCCCCGCCGTCATCTCCCTCGACGATGACGGCCTGGTGTCGTTGAGGTTCACCAACCCACGCACCGACACGATCGCAGTGGTGCTCAAGGCCAGGCGCCGGCAGAGGTAGGGTCCTCCAAGCGTGCCTCCCCATGGATAGCATTCCAAGGCGTTCATCCGCAGCCCGCTATATTGTCAAAGTCGTCATTCTGACGGCCGTATATGTGCTGGCTGCGTCCGTCAGCCGCACCGGTCCGGTGCTGGTCGGCTCGGCCAGCTTCGTGTGGCTACCCGCGGGCGTCGGGCTGGCGGCGATCCTCCTTTTCGGCGCCGGGATGTGGCCGGTCATCATGGCCGGAACTGTCACCTGGTTGTTGTTGCTCGGCCAGCCCCTGCAGCTGTCGGTCGCGTTCGGGGCGGTGCAGGCGCTGGAAGTGCTGCTGGCTGCCTTTCTCCTCGTCAAGGTATGCGGTTTCGACCGCTCGATGAATCGCTCCAGGGACCTTCTCTTGTTGGTGATTGTCGGAGGCGGGATCACGGTGCTGAGCGCAACGTTCCTGGTGGTGGCGGGGCGATTGATCGAGCCGTACGACGTCACTCCCTTCACTCGCTGGATGATTTTTATGGCCGGAAACATCATCGGGGTTTTGGTCGTCACCCCGGCGGCGTTGGCCTGGGGGCAAGAGCCGTTGAGGGGGCGGGTGGGCTCGCGCTTGCTCTGGGGATCGCTGGTGGCCTTGCCGTCTCTGGCGGCGATCTGGACCCTGATCTCTAGGTATCCGTTCGGAACATGGGGCTACTTGTGGCTTATCTGCCCGGTTTTCGTCGCCATTTTCTGGGCTACCCAGCGGTACGGCCTGAAGGGCTCCGCGACGGCAAACCTGTTGTTCGCCTTTCCCCTGATCTGGGGAGCAAGGGGTTTGGTTCCAGCGGGTGTCGGCGAGACGGAAGTATGGAAACTGATGATCTTGCCGGCGTTCATCGTCATCCTGTGTGGCACCTCGCTGCTGGTCGGCGGTGTCATCCAGGCGAACCGCGAGGTTTCCCGGCGGTTCAGGAAGGTCTTTCACTCGAGTCCGCTGGCCATGACCGTGCAGTCTCTCGAGGATGGGCGATTTCTGGATGTCAACCATGCCTTCGGTGCTTTCAGTGGCTACACGAGAGAAGAGACCATTGGTCGTTCGGCTGCCGACCTTGGTCTGTGGGCGGAAGCGGGTCGCCGGCAAGAAGTCTTCAGGGACTTCGATGAGACCGGCCGGATCCGGGGTGAAGAAGTCAGGCTCCGGTCGAAGGCGGGTGAGACCAGGGTCTGCCGGTTTTTTGCCGAGTCATTGGCGATCTATGGGCAGGAATGCGTGCTGGTGGTCGTCGACGACCTTACCGAGCGACAGCAGCTCGAGGAGAAGCTCGCTCACTCCCAGAAGATGGAGGCTCTGGGCAGCTTGGCCGGTGGAATCGCTCACGATTTCAACAACCTGTTGACGGTGATACTGGGCTCCGCGGGGATTCTCGGGAATGTCTCGGGCCTTTCAGATGCCGACCGGGAGCTGACCCGGGAGATCGTCGATGCGGCAGAGCGGGCAAGATCGTTGACCCAACAAATGCTGGTTTTCGGGCGCAAGCAAGTTCTTGAGCCCGAGAGAATCGACCTCAATACAGCTTTGTCCCGGACAGAAAAAATGCTCCGTCGACTTATCGGAGAGGACATCGAGCTCATCGCAACGTTCAGCGAATCTCCAGCGGTGATCGAATTCGACCCGGTCCAGATCGAGCAGATCATCATCAACCTGGCTGTCAATGCGCGTGACGCCATGCCCGATGGCGGCAAGCTGGACTTCTGCGTCGACGAGGTGAAAATCGATGGAGCGCCCGCGAGAGAAGTCCAGGCTCTCGAGCCCGGCACCTATGTCCGACTGTCGGTGCATGATACCGGCGAGGGAATGGATGAGCAGACCCTGTCGCGGATCTTCGATCCCTTTTTAACCACCAAGGATACCGGCAAGGGTACAGGTCTGGGACTTTCCATGGCTTACAGCATCATCGAGCAGAGCGGCGGTGAGATCATCGCCAGAAGCATCCCCGGCTCCGGGACAACCATTCAAGTTTATCTCCCCCGGATCGATGACGAGCCTCGCCAGCTAGCCGAAGAGCCCCGTGTGGTCAGCCCATCGGGTGAGTGCCGAACGGTCATGCTGGTGGAGGATCAAGAGTCGGTCCGCACATTGACCAGAAGAATTTTGGAGAGCGGCGGCTACCGGGTTGTCGAAGCTACAGATGGGTCCGAAGCGCTCTCCTTGGTGAGGACTCGCGAGGACAGGGTCGACCTCCTGTTGACCGATGTCATCATGCCGGGTATGAAAGGGACGGAGCTGGTGGAGCGTTTTATGATGTTCCGGCCTGACACGAAGGTGCTTTACATGTCTGGCTACAGCGATGACCGGCTCACTACGGCACTGGAGAGCCCCGGCTCTGCCTACCTACCCAAACCGTTCTCTCCTGAGCAGCTACTGGCCAAGGTGCAGGAGCTGCTCGACGGCTAGCCCGCTCGGTTGCCGCCTACTGCACCTTCCAAAGGGCGATTCCGCCGGTCTGCTTGGCAAGGTCGATGTGGGCCACTCTCTCCAGGCGTTTCAGGTCATAGGCCTCGACCGAGCCCGGCTCGCCGCCGATCCCCTCGATGCTGACGAAGGCGTAGCTGCCGTCGGGGGAAACCACCACGCCGTGGGGTACCGGCCGCAAGGTGTCGATGCGGGCTAGCTCCACGCCCTTCTCCAAGTCCCAGATGCCGACGGACTTGTCGCTCTTGTAGGTGACCACCAGGATCTTGCCGTCGGCGGTCACATCGATGTTGTAGGGGCCCTTGCCGGTGTTTTCGAACTTGCGGGAGATCCTCCAGGAAGCAACGTCCACCTCGAAGATGGTTGCGGCACCGTTTCCAGCCACATAGAGCTTGCCCTGCGGTGTCGTTGGCGTCGCCCAGGTGGGCTTCACCACCGGCTTGGGTGGGGCGGCGCTGCTGCCGTCGCCACCCAGCTGAAGGGGTGCGGCATTGGAAAGAGCGAGGCGGCGCGTGACCTGCATTCTGTAGGTGTCTACTTCCACCAGGTCGTCGTTCATCATGTTGACCGAGTACTGGCGGGTTCCCTCGCGGTTCATCCGCGAGCCGTGCGGCATGACGCCGGTACCGACGCGGCCGACCTCGCTCATGCTCTCCGGCTCGACCACCGAGATGGTGCTCGGCCTGGGGAGGCCATGGAGGTTGAAGTTGACCACGTAGAGCAGACCGATGCTGGGTGAGATGGAGAGGGTAGCGGGAAACATGCCGAGCTCGACCTCGCCGCGCCAGGTGTCGGTGGCGGTATCGTACTTGTGGACGCTGCCGAAGGGGCCGGGCTGGTCGTGGGCGATGGAGACGAACCAGTACTTGCCGTCGGGGGAGACGACGATACCGTGCGGGCCCTCGGTCTCGGTGGGCCACACCCCCACGGGGATGCTCTTGAGGTGAATGAAGCCATTTGGACCGAAGGCGACCTTCTCGACGATGTCATCGGATTCGGCACAGACATACAGGGTGTAGGTGTGCGTAGTCTGGACGGCTTCTGCTACTTCGGATGGTCTGGCATCGGGCAACTCTGTCCACGCCCCCTGGGATTGTCCTAGTCGTTCCATTCGATGATGTGCATCCAACCGTCCATGCCCTCGGCCCTGTTGCTCCTGGGCCAGCGCCGGCAGCACCAGCATCATTGCCAGCAGCGCCGTCACGAGAGAGCATGATCTCTTCATCGCTACACCTTTCCTCTGTCTCGAAGGTTCAACCATTTGAGATACTCGGGGTTCTTGCTCTGATAGGCTCTCGGGAGCCTAGCCCGCATTTCTCAACGGGTGGTGAAGCGAGCGGGCGCAAGGGACGCGAGGACAAGGCGCGCGCCGG
>JBHHYG010000040.1:0-15542 GCA_046757445.1 Acidobacteriota bacterium | reverse complement strand
GTCAACCAGAAAGCTATGCCGCCTGAGCTTTTACACACCTTTTGACGCAACCTCTCCGCGTCTTCGCTTAGCTGTTGCCGGGCGATTCGGAGCATGCGGAACACGGCCGGCCGGTCGGGCTAGGCCCGCGGCTCGTACGCCTTGCCCGGCGTGCCGCCGATGGCGAGCAACGTCACGCCCTCGTTGCCAGGGGCGAGCTTACGCTTCTGGCCGGCTCCGACGCGGGCGAGGGTGCCGGGCTCGAGCTCCCAGCTCTCGCCGTTGGCCTGCAGCGTGGCGCTCCCCTGCAGCACGACATACACCTCCTCCTGGCCGTCCTCGGAGTGGTCGTGCTCAGGGTACTCCGTCCAGTTTGGCGGCAGCCGCTCGACGTTCATGCCCCACGCCGTTACGCCGAGGCCTTTGCCGGCGTACAGGAAGTTGCCGCCGTAATTCTCGAGCTCGTCGAAGCCCTTGACAGTTACATCAGCCATGTCTCCTCCTCAGAGTGGCGCGTCGTACATCCCGAACCAGCGCCAGAGATCCTCCTCGATCGGGAGTTCGCCGTCCAGCCCGAAACGGAGCCGTCAGGTGCGCACGTGGTAGGCGGTTGGCCCGCTGGGTGAAAGCGCAGGCGACCATGGCGCCGCGCTTCAACGTCGTCCTCAACTGGATTGGATTAGAAGTCCGCGGCCTTCACCGACGACCACCCCTGCCGGTACTGCCTTTCTGCGCTGCGCCGGCAGGCCCGTACTCCCAATCCTGGGCGCTGGAGATGTTCGGGAGACCCCAGCTTTCGCCGCTCCACCCTTGGAAGCCCTCCATTGGGAGGATTAGAATCCCCGACCCGCGGATTGGAGGGCCATGTCACGGATTCCGTGCGAAGGCCCGGAAACGCTCGAGATCCGCCAGTGGTGCGGCTCTTGACGGGTTTGACCTGTCTGATGGATTTGACCCATTTCGACCTGTTTGTACGGTCAGACCCTCTCAGAAACCGTACAATGGGAGTGTCCTCAATCGGGGTCACCTTCGGTCGCCGGCAGGCCCCTACGAGAATGGTGAGAGTTGTACCATCGCCGCCGGGAAGAGCGTGCCTACTGCTGCCAGGATGGCATGAGAGTCGCTGGGATGCGCTTCAAGGCTTGGGGCCGGCGCGACGTGGCATCATGAAGAGCCAGCCGCAGCAAGGAGAGGTAGATGGGCAACCTTCTCGACCGAATCAGCATTGACCCGAACGTCTGCTTCGGGAAGCCGTGTATCCGCGGTACACGGATCTGGGTGTCCCTCATCCTGGATGCCCTGGCGGAGGGCATGAGCCAGGAAGAACTACTCGGCGAGTACCCGGAGCTGGCGCCCGAGGACATCCGGGCCGCGATCGCCTACGGGGCGGAGGTGGCCCGCGAGCGAATCATCCCGGTGCCGACGGAACAATCGGCTTGAGGTTCAAGCTCGACGAGAATATCGGCCGGCTCGGCATCGAGCTTATTGAATCCACAGGGCACGACGTACAGACGGTCCGAGGCGAGCGGCTGGGTGGCGTGCCCGACGAGGATCTACTTCGAGCGCCGTTGCTGAAAGCAGGGCGTTGATCACCCTCGACCGCGACTTCGGCAACGTGCTCCGCTTTCCGCCCGAAAACACTAGTGGCATCGTCATCCTGGAGATGCCGCATCGGGTCACACCAGAACAGATTCAGCAGCGGCTTCGCGAGCTTCTGACAGGGCTTGAGAAGCACGAGCTCGGAAACGAGCTTTGGATCGTGGAGCCCAACCGGATACGAATCCACGAGGGAGGAGGGCCCTCGACAGAGGGCACCCCGGATGTGGCAAGGGACTGAACTCCCGAACGGGACCGAATGAATCCTCAAGTACAATGGCGCGCCCGGGAGCATTCGAACCCCCGACCCGCGGACTAGAAGTCCGCGGCCTTCACCGACGACCACCCCTGCCGGTACTGCCTTTCTGCGCTGCGCCGGCAGGCCCGTACTCCCAATCCTGGGCGCTGGAGATGTTCGGGAGACCCCAGCTTTCGCCGCTCCACCCTTGGAAGCCCTCCATGCGGAAGGCCCAGAATCCGGTGGTCATGTCGGAGACCACGATGAGGCCGTCGGCGTTGCGTACGTCGACGCCCCAGACGCCGTCGAACATCGGATTACCGTCCGGGTTCCCGGCGCCCAGGTAGGTGTCGTAGTAGGCGACAGTGACCGGATTGTGGGGATCCATGAGGCTGAAGACCTGCAGACCGTCCAGGTAACCGGAGACGAAGACGAAGGGCCAGCGGACCTCATGGTTGTGGGCTAGGTGGCGCCAGTCGGCCGTCCACGCCGAGATCGGCTGCCTGATGTTCTGAACCTCGCCGTCGAGACCGGGCTTCAGGTCGAAGATCCGCAGCGGCGCATACTGGTACTCGGTCTCCGCCACGACGTAGCGGCCGTCCGGGGAGGGCGTGAACGTGTGCCCGCGTTCGACCCCGTTGATTCCCGTCAGGGAAACCAAGAGCTGCGGGTTCTCCAGGTCGGTGATGTCGTAGACGTAGTAGCCGCCGGTGCCGCCGCCGTAGAAGCGGTCGGTCTCGGTGTCAACGTGGTAGCCGACGTAGAAGTCGTGATAGCCGCGGCGGCCAGCGGTGGCCTGGTCGCCGGGCACCGGCACCTGTGCCACCAGGGCTTCGTCGGCGCGGCCCTCGACAACGTAGCCGAGGTCGTAGACGTGGGCGAAGGGGCCAGAGACGGTGGAGAACAGGAGCACGCGGTCGTTGCTGTGCTTGTAGATGAAGATGTTGTGGAAGCCGCCTGGCAGCTCCGGCTCGCGGAGGCGGGCCACCTCCTCGACGGTGGAGGGGTCCGGGAGGCCGGTGACGTCAAATACGACGGCCCCGAGGTCGGCGTTGGGACCGCCTTGGCCGAATTGTACCGACAGGACCACGTAGTAGCGGTCGTTCCACTTGAAGTACTTGATGTCCTTGCCGCCGGCGCCCACGTGCAGATCCTGGTTCTCGATACGCCAGCGGTAGATCACCTCGGCGTGCGCCGGATCGTGGAGGTCGATGATGTCCATCCCTTTTTCACCCTCACGGCCGAACACCTCGCGAGCGACGTAGGCGTAGGGACGAGACAGCTCCTGCTCGATCTCGATGTCGGCGACGCTCAACGCCGGGCCTAGCGGAAGGTGGGAGACCACCTCGATGTTGTCGCTTCCGCGTTTCTGCGGCGTCCACTGCTGCGGGGCGGCGAGTGTGAGGCCCGCCGACAAGAGGGCAACGCTCACCAGGGTCATGGGAATCATCTCGGCACGGTGCAGTCTCATCGGCCACCTCGCTCGATTCGGCTCATCTTCGGGAGTGCGCCATTCTAGCCCGAATCAGGGGCTGACGTGAGGCAGGAAATCCAACTAGCCCTCTCAAAGGACAGTGAATCATGATCCGTGAGGCGGTGAGGACAGCTTCCGGTGTAATGGCTGCCAATATTTCTTAGAATGGCCTGGCAGTCGATCGACTCTATAGGTGCCATACAGGGAGGTTGCCGATGAAACGGCTCGTCGGAATGATTGCCCTCGTCGCTGTACAGATCGCCTGTGGTGGTGCGAACAGGGCCCAGATCGCTGATCTCGTCCTTGTCAACGGCCGCATCTACACCCTGGACGCGCAAGATCCCTGGGCGGAAGCGATGGCCATCGGCGGTGATCGCATTCTGGCGGTGGGAACGGCCGCCGATGCGCGGGATTTCGCAGGGTCCGCCACCAGAACGATCGACCTTCAAGGCGCCTTCGCGCTCCCCGGCTTCAATGATTCGCACGTCCACGTTGCCGGCACCGGGGCGCTGCTGGTCGGCGTCAACCTGCTCGATGTACAGGGGCCCGAGGGCTTTACCGAGCGGATCGAAGAGGCGGCAAAGCGAATGCCGCCGGGCAGCTGGATCACCCGCGGTGATTGGGGTGCCTACGAGCAGTGGTCTGCCGGCTCGAGCGGCGCGGCCGGCCCGACTCGAGCGGTGGCCGAGCCATTCACCCCCGACCGCGACCTCATCGACCCCGTCACCCCCGATCACCCGGTGCTGGTGAATCGCTTCGACCGCAGCGTCTACCTGGCCAACAGCTTGGCGCTGAAGCTGGCCGGCATCGACGAGCGCACTCGCGCACCGCGGGGTGGCGAGATCGTCAAGGACGAATCCGGAAGGCTCACCGGCATCCTCAAGGGAGCTGCCGTCGATCTCGTGCGCCGGGCCATGACGCCGCCGTCGTTCGAGCTGCGGATGACGCAGTTTCGAGCGGTGCTCGATGAGGCGCGAAGGGGAGGGGTGACGACGATCCAGGACATCACCTCGGCCGAGATGCTGCGTGTCTATCAAGAGGCGAAGCGTCACGGCGAGCTGACCGCACGCGTCATGATCCGGCCGTCGCTCGACAACGTCGTTCACACCGCGGGACTCGGCATTACCGAAGGGTTCGGTGATGACTGGCTCAAGTTCACCGGCTACAAGGCCTGGGTCGACGGCATCATGGGCAACAGCAGCGCCATGTTTTTCGAGGCTTACGACAACGCCCCGGGCAATTTCGGCATCGTGCGCCAGATCATGCTGCCCGAAGGAGTCAAGGGAGCGGCGCTGTCGATGAGTCGAGAGAAGAAGTACACCGACTTCCCGCCCGGCAATCTCGAGAAGCTGCTGGTGGCGGCGGTGCCAACCGGCATCCCGCCCCACGTCCATGCCATCGGTGACAAGGGCGTTCGCATCATCCTCGACCTCTACGAAAAGGTGCTGAAGGAGGCCGACCTGGTGGACAAGGATCACCGCTGGCGGGTGATCCACGCGCAGGTGCTCGACCCCGCCGATTTCGAGCGCTTCGGCCAGCTTCACCTGGTCGCCGAGGTCAACCCCTACCATCTTTCCGACGACATGCGCTGGATGGAGGAGCGCATCGGCAAGGAGCGCGCCGCCGGTGCCTACGCCTTCCGCAAGCTCAAGGACGCCGGTGCCGTGCTGATCTTCGGCAGCGATAGCCCCGGCACCAACGCGGCGCGCTACTACCTCAGCCCAGTCTACGGCCTTTACGCTGCCGTCTCACGGCAGACCCTCAAAGGCGAGCCGGCAGGGGGTTGGTTCCCGGACCAGCGGCTGACCATCGAGGAGGCCATCGAGGCCTATACCAAGAACTCCGCATGGGCCTGCTTCGAGGAGCAAATCAAGGGGACCCTCACCCCCGGCAAGCTGGCCGATGTGGCGGTCTTTGACACCAACCTCATCGACGCCGGCCACGACGATCCCAAGGCACTGCTCGATGCCAAGGTGCTCTACACCATCGTCGGCGGTCGGATCGTCTTCGAGCGCGCCGAAAGCTAGCGTCTTCCGTCGGACGGCGGCGTCTCTACTTGACGCCAGCGGGGCCATGGGCGAGTCTCGTGCGGCCAATCCGGAGAGCGGCAACGGCAGAGCCGCGAGGGAGTTGCATTGGATGGTGCGGGCATGAAGCAGAAGGAGGGCGAGGGTCTCGTCCGCCGGCTCGGCGCCTTCGATTCCACCATGATGATGGTGGGGATCGTCATCGGCTCCGGCATCTACACGACCACCGGGCTCATCGCCGAGAGGGCCCCATCGGCCGGGCTCATCTTGCTGGTTTGGGTGGTGGGGGGGCTGCTGACGCTCGCGGGCGCCCTCACCTATGCCGAGCTGGGCACGGCCATGCCCCACGCCGGCGGACACTACGTCTATCTGCGGGAGGCCTATGGTCCGCTTGCCGCCTTCCTGTTCGGTTGGAATCTTTTCGTCGTACAGATGACGGGTTCCATCGCCGCCCTGGCGGTGGCCTTCGCCGACTACTTCAGCACCTATGTTCCGGCCGTCTCCCCCGCCAACGTCATCTTCTCCACGCCCGTCGGGCTATTCGGACACTCTTTCCAGTATTCCCTGTCGATGGGGCAGCTGTTTGCCGTCGCCGTCATCCTGTTGCTGTCGGCCTTCAATGTTCTCGGGGTGGCGCTGGGCTCGCTCCTGCAAAACCTCTTCACGGTGATCAAGATCGGCACCCTGCTGGTTTTCATTGCCCTGGGCTTGACCGTCGGTCGCGGTGCCGCCGTCGATTTCTCCCTCAATCCGGAAGGGCTGGAATGGGGCCAGCTCATCGTCGGTTTCGGCATTGCCTCGATCATCGTCTCGTGGGCCTTCGACGGCTGGCACAACATCAACTACATCGCCGGAGAGATCAAGGATCCGGCGCGCAACCTGCCGAGGGCGCTGTTCGCCGGCGCTACTGGCATCACCTTGCTCTACGTGTTGACCAACTATATCTACCTGTATGCTGTGCCGATTCATGAGATGGAGGGGGTCGTGCGCATCGCGGAGTTGGCGACGAGCGCTCTTTACGGTGGCGCCACGGCGGGCCTGATCACCGTCGCGATCATCATCTCCGTCTTCGGGGCCTTGAACGGCTCGATCATCGTCGGTCCCCGCGTCTACTACGCCATGGCCGCCGACGGTCTCTTCTTCAAGAAGGTGTCGGAGGTGCATTCGCGCTTCCGCACACCCGCCTTCTCCATTCTGTTGCAGGCCTTCTGGGCCTCCATGCTGACGCTCTCGGGAACCTTCGAGCAGCTCATCACCTTCGTCATGTTCGTGACCGTTCTGTTCACCGTCGCCGCCGTGGCCTCGATTTTCACCTTGCGGAAACAACAGCCCGATCTCGCCAGGCCGTACAGGACCTGGGGGTACCCGCTGGTGCCACTGATCTTCATCGTCGCTTCCACCGGCATCCTCCTCGACACCTTGATCGAGCGACCCGTCCAGGCGCTAGCCGGCATCGGACTCACCGCCATCGGCATTCCGGTTTACATCTACTGGAGGAGAGCCGCAGCAGCAGACGCTGTGGGCTAGTCGCCGGCCTCGGCCGCCGGTACGCACGAGTGCCCGCACGATCCGGCCGGCGAGGACGGCTGGCTGCCGCCGGCTATCGGATGCCCGCTTCGGTATGGGGTTCCTGGCCGAGCCAGTAGAGGCCCTCGAGCGGCCGCTGTCGCGGATAGATCTCGTTGAGAGTGTTGCCCTCGTAGAGGCGTCCGTTGCGCATGACGTAGCGGATCGTGTTGGTGTTGCGAATGTTCTCCAGCGGGTTGCGGTCGAGAACGATCAGGTCGGCCAGCTTGCCGGCCTCGATGGAACCGAGATCCTTGTCCAGTCCGATAGCCTCGGCGCCGAAGATCGTCGACACTCGTAGAGCATCATGTTCCGACATGCCGCCCGACTGCATCATCCACAGCTCCCAGTGGTAGCCGATGCCGTCCATCTGGCCGTGGCTGCCGATGCCGGCGCGGCCGCCGGCCTCGACGATCTCCTTCACCACTTTGGCGTGTCCCTTGAAGGGGAACTCCTCCTCCATGAACCAGCCGCCTGGTCCGGGACCGACGCCGAGGCCGCGGCGGCGGGTTCTCTGGTCGAGCTCGCTGTGGGGGAAGAAGCGCTGGATCTTGGGATTGTCGTGCGGGTTCTCGCGAGTATAGAAGTAGTTTTCACCGAACGGGCCGCCGTAGCTGACGATCAGCGTCGGGGTATACGTGATCCCCGACTGCGCCACTAGCTGCACGACGTCCTTGTATAGGGGGTGGATCGGCAGCGAGTGCTCCTGGCCCGGGTAACCGTCGATCATCATCGTCAGGTTGTACTCGAGGTCCAGCCCGCCCTCCGTCGTGGGCTTCAACCCCTGCTCCTTGGCCGCCATGATGATCCACTGGCGCACCTGCCGGTTGCCCGACATGTACATTTTCAGCGTCTTGGTGTCGTAATACTCGCTGTAGCGCTTGAGGATTTCCCGGGTGTGGTCGAGGTCGCGCCACGGCTCGCTGGAGAAAACGCCGGGACCAGTGGAGTAGACGCGCGGGCCGATCATCTTGCCGGCCGTTACCATATCCGAGTAAGTCAGCACATCGGTGGTGGCGGTCTGCGGATCGCGCGTGGTGGTCACTCCGTAAGCCAAGTTGGCCAGATACATCCACACCTGCGTCTTGTGGATACCCCAGTTGGGCCACATATGCGCGTGCGTGTCGACGAAACCGGGGATGATGGTCTTGCCCGAAACATCGATCGAGCGGGCGCCTCGGGGAATCGGCACCCGGCCTCGCCGGCCTACTGCCTCGATGCGGTTGTTGCGAATGACGATGTCGGCCTTGTTGATGATCTCGTCACCCTTCATGGTGATGACCCGGGCGCCGCGCAGTACGGCGACACCCTCCGGGATGTCTCTGGCGGCCTTGATCTCGACCCGCACCTCGAGGGGCTTGTAGCCTTTCTCTTCCTTTTCCTTCTTTTCCTCTTCCTCCTCGCCAGGTGGCTGTTGCTTTACGGGCTGCTCCTGTTCAGCGGCCGCTTCGGCTTCCTCTTCCTTCTTTTTGGCTTCCGCCCTTTCTTCCGCCTTGATCTGCTCCTCTACGGCCTTGGCCTCCTCGAGGTCGTAGACGACGTGGGCGTTACCGATCGACCAGTGCACCTTGGTGCCGTCGGCGTCCCAGGCCGGGAACTCGCCACCGATGTCGGTGAGCTTGCGCACCGGCATCGGCGCCCCCTCGGGGTTGGCCACGGAGATCGATGGCGTCTCGCCGCCGACGTAAGGGACGGTTACCACGTACAGATCGTGGCCGACCATGGCCAGCGCCTGATCCCCCACCGGCGCCATCAACACCAGCGAAGCCGGCGGTGGCGGTCCCTCGGAGCCCGGCCGCTTGCGGCCGGTGACCTTGACGCGTGCTTTTTGATCGGTGCCGTCCCAGCGGATCGACACCAGCCCGTCGCTACGGCTGTAGAGATAGATGCGGTCCGGGTCCTTGGTGAAGTGGGGCTCGCTACGGCCGTCGGTGGGGGCGATGAGCGTCCAGTCACCGCCGCTGGCGGGGATCCAGACAAGGTCGGCGGCTGCCCCCGAGGCGAAAGGCCCGGTGGCCTCCTGGTAGGCGCGGGCCGGGCCCCGCACCGCGACGATGCGCTCGCCGTCGGGTGACCAGGCGGTCTGCTGGTAGATGCCGGGCATCGCTGTCAGCCGTACCGGATCGCCCTGGCCGTCGGCGCGGACCTTGTAGATGTTGCCGCTCTCTCCTTCCGACCAGGTGACGTAGGCAATCCACCGCCCATCCGGAGACCAGGCGGGCTCGGCCTCGGTCATCTCGGTATCGGTAAGCCGTCGCGGCGTACCTTCGGGAAAGTCCATCACGTACAGTCGATCCATAGCGGCAAAGGCGATCTTGCTGCCATCCGGCGAGGGCACAGCGTCGCGAATCTGCCGCATGGTGAACTCGGGGGAATCATCCACCGGGTAGTGAAAGTCGAGTTTGGGGCCGATGGGAAGCTCGACGTCGATGGTAAACGGCACGGCGATCGCATCGCCGCCGCCGATCGGAACGCGCCAGATCTTGCCGCCGTAGGAAGCCACGACCTCACTGGAGTCCGGTGTGAAGGAAATGCCCGGCAGCACGTCGCGGCTGGCGATCGACTCCTGGTCGTCGCGCTGGATCGGGTAGGCGAGCCAGCGCTCTTCACCGTTCGAAAGATCGCGGATGCGTAAGCCGGTCTGAGCCTCGTGGCGGGTGCCGTAAACGAGCCACTTGCCGTCGGGCGAGATGGTCGGGCGGAAGGCGGAGCCGAACCGCGACGTGCGCGCGTAGGTGGTGCCGGTGTCGCGGTCGTAAACGGCGAGCTCGTACTGGGGAAAGATGGCGTTGTACTGCCAGGGGCCTGTGCGGGTGGCGAACCAGATGTAACGGCCGTTGGGCTCGAATGCGGCACCGATGGTGCGGCGGCTTTGTGGCTCCTTGATGAGCTGGATGCCGGAGCCGCCGTCGACGTGGTAGAGCCACAGCTTCTGTATGCGGAAACCGCCACCGGCCTTGGAGGCGACGATGTACTTGCCGTCCGGCGCCCACTCCGGAGAGGCGAAGTTGTTGTTCTTTCCCTTCGTAAGCTGCTGAAACTTGAGCTCCTCGTCCTCTTGCTGCAAGTCGAGAGTCCACAGGTTCTCGCTGCCGCTGCGGTCCGAGACGAAGACCACTTTCTTGCCGTCGGGACTGAAGCGCGGCATGCTGTCGAATGCCATGCCCTCGGTAAGGCGCTCGGCCTGGCCACCTTCGATGGGCAGGGTGTAGAGGTCACCCAGAAGATCGAAGATGATCGAGGATCCATCCGGGCTCACGTCAAGAGACATCCACGAGCCCTCGTTGGTGGTGAAGGAGACGGTACGGTCTGACTCGAGCGGTAGATCCTTCTCGTCCTTCTTCCTCTCCTCCGGCGACTCCTCATCCTGCCCCGCGATGAGCGTGCCCGGCATGGGAAGCTGGTGGTAGTGCTGTATCTCGGCGGCTGGATCGGAAGTGGGGGCGGCGACGGAACGGAAGCCGGCGGTGGAGCTGAAGCCGACAACGGAACCCGAGACGAGAAAGGATGCAGTCACGACGGCCAGGAACAGCGGACGAGCTGTTTTCATCGAACTCACTCCTTGATATGAGTGACAGACGTTACAGCCGGACAGATACCGGCCCCGGGGAGGGAAGGCCACTTTACTAAATTCTCGGGCAGGTGGCACCCGCGCTCAACTGGTTCCAAAGGACCGCAGGACCTGCGCGTGGCACCCCCGCGGCTCTGGCAAGACCTACCGACGTCCCGTCAGAAAAGCTTGCCTACGGCATCTCGCTTGAGGACGCCGGTCATGCAGTGGATCGAGCCCCAGGCTTTGAGTAACTCCGAGACATCGACCTCGGTCACCTGAACACCCTGGTCCTCGATGAACCGGCGAGTCGCAGGATTGCCGCTGGCCATGACGATGTGTCCCGGCGACAGCGCGACGCCGTTGAGAGAGAGCCCCGGGAGCTCCTCGGTGGCGGGAGCCTCGAGCACCCTCAGGCCTGTTTCCCGAAGTGAGTTCAGCGTGTCCCAGGGAATGTGGTGGGGATCGACGATGGCCAGCCTCTTGTCGACGAAGGTGACGATGCCGTCGATGTGGGCGTAGCCGAAGGGAATCTGCAGCTGCAAGAAACGCTCGACGCCGATTTGCCGCAGAGCCTCCTCGACCTGCCGGCACCCTTCTCGATTGGCGCGATTGCCGCTGCCCATGAGCACGGTGGCAGCATCGATCCACAGGCAGCAGGCGGTCTCGAAGATGCCCGTGCCCGACACCGTCCTTAGGATGGGGACACCAAGCCTGGCTAGCGCTTCGGCAACGAACCTCTCCTCGCCCCGCCTGCACGCCATCGCCTGTCGGCCGACGATCGCCCCCTCGGGAGTCATCAACACCGAGTCCCGCAGGAACAGGGCGTTGGGCTTGTCATCGCGCATCTGCTCTAGGTAATGGACCGTGACGCCATGGGCCCGGTAGACGCCGGCGAGAGCATCATGCTGGTCACGCGCTTTCGCGGGATCCATGAGCTGCAACCAGCGGCAAGCGCCGGGATCTTCGACCCCCTCGATCTCGGCTCCGGGCCGCCGCAGCAGAACGGCCCGCAGCGCTCCCACCTCCGAATCGCAGCCCCAGTCACCGCCCCAGTAGTCGGGCAGCTCGTCGCGCATGGAGGTCTCGTCCGCCAGCCACTCGTCTCGGTTCTCGATCGGCTTCAGGCTCATATAGATGCAACCCCGGCCATGAGGAACGCCTGTCGGTCTCAGCTGTCCGTCGCCGGGCCCGGAGGCAAGTGCTCGTTCAGGTAGCGGGTGAGGAGCTCGAACAGGTGTCGGGTGGTGTTTTTTCCCTCGAAGATGCCGTGCGATCGGTTCGGGTAGGACATCATCGTGAACGGCTTGTCATTCTTTATGAGCTCGTTGATCAACGCCTCCGAGCCCTGGTAGTGGACGTTATCGTCGCCGGTGCCGTGCACCAGCAGGAGATTGCCCTGCAGTTTGGCGGCATGGGTGATAGGCGAGCCTTCACGGAAACCCTCGGCGTTGTCCTGCGGTAACCCCATGTATCGCTCTTGATAGATGGTGTCGTAGTAGCGCTGGTCGGGCACCGGCGCCACCGACATGCCGGTCGAATAGATCTCGGGGTGGCGGAACATCATGTTGAGGGTCATCGAGCCGCCGCCACTCCAGCCCCAGATGCCGATTCGCGACGGGTCTACGTAAGGGCGGTCGCGAATGATGCGCGCCGCAGCGGCCTGGTCCTCGGAGGCGAGGATGCCGATCTGGCGGTAGATGATCTTGCGCCAGGCGCGGCCCCGCGGTGCCGGGGTGCCGTGGTTGTCGACGCTGGCGACGAGGTAGCCCTGCTGGGTGAGCATCAGATGCCACAGATAGCGGCTGCCGCCCCAGCGGTCAAGGACGGTCTGGCCGGCGGGTTCGCCGTAAACATAAAAGAGCAAGGGATAGCGGTTCGACGGCTCGAAGCCGGGCGGCTTCATGATCCAGCCGTCGAGTAGCACCCCGTTCCCTATATCCACTCGGAAGAACTCCGCCGGGCCACGCTGCAGGGCGTTCACCTTGGCCTGCAGGTCGGCGTTGGATGCTACCAGGCGCTCGACGCTGTGGTCTGGTAGGTGCACCAGCTTGATCACCGGCGGGGTGCCGAGTTTGGAGTGGGTGTGGAAGGCCCAGGAAGCGTCCGGCGAGATCTGGTAGCTGTGGGTGCCGGACTGATTGGTGGGAGTCAACCGCTCGGCCTTGCCGCTGCCATCCAATGGTGTGCGGAAGAGGTAGCGTTGCGTCGGGTTATCCGGTGAGGCGATGAAATAGAGCCAGCCACCCGGCTCATCGATGCTCTCGATGCTGATGACATCGAAGGGCGCCGGGGTAATGAGGCGGGGCTCGCCGCCGGCGCGGGGAGCCAGGTAGACATGGCGCCAGCCGTCGCGCTCGCTCACCCAGGTGAATTGCTTGCCGCCGTCCAGCCAGTGCAGGTCGTTGCCGACATCGACCCAGGCGTTGTCACGTTCAGTGAGGATGGTGCGGGCCTTCCCCGTGCGCGCCTCGGCCAGAATGACCTGGTTGGTGTTCTGCAAGCGGTTGAGGCGCTGCAGGACGATCTCCTCGGAGCTGGCCGCCCAATCCATGCGGGCGATGTAATGGTTGCGTGGATCACCCGGCAACTCCACCCAGCGCGTTTCCCCGCCGTCAGCGCTGACCACGCCAACGCGACTGGCGGAGTTGGTCTGGCCGGCCTTGGGATAGGGGATGGCGGTGATCTTCGGGTAGAGGGAATCGGTATTGTTGATCAGATAGAATTCGCGCACTCCCTCGGAGTCGAGCTGCCAATAGGCGATCGATGCGCCGTCCGGGCTCCATCGGAAGCCATCCCGCAGGCCGAGCTCCTCCTCGTAGACCCAGTCGAAGGTGCCGTTGATCAGGGTACGCGAGCCGTCGGTGGTCAGTTGCTGGATACGATGATCTGAGAGGTTTTCGACGTAGATGTCATGGTCATGTACGTATCCGACCCGGCGCCCGTCGGGCGCGAACTTGGCGAACATCAGCGTCGACGGCTCAACGTCACCGCCGAGCTGCTGCAGGCTCCCACGGCCGAGATCGAGCACCCAGTAGTCGCCGCGGGTGTTCTGCCGCCATACGCGCTTCGAGTTGGTGTAGATCAGCAGCTTGTGGCCATCCTCAGACCAGCGGTAATCGTCGATCGTAAGGGGCTCGGAGGTGCCGGCAGGAACTAGGTGCGCGGCGGCAACCAGCACCTCACGGCGACCGCTCCGGGGCTGGTAGCGGACGATGTCCCGGCCGGCGGCGGTTTCCGACTTCTCCAGTGTGGTATATCCGGATCCGTCCTCGAGCCAGCGGGCCGGCCCGAATCGCTGCGGCGAGAAATCTCGGGAGCTGAACAGGCGCTCGAGCGTGAGCAGGGACGGGTCGGCCGTCTGCGCCGCCAAGGCGGGGGCGACAGCCACGAGCAGCAACAGTGCAACCCAACAGCGGGTCGGAGTGCGAGCGATCTTCATGGTCATCTCCTCGACAGCTCCACGCCAGAAGGTCTCGCTTTGATTCCCCCCTGGAATGGTAATAGGGTCGAGTCTATCGGAAAGATCGGGCTCGAACAGACTCCTGGGGTCGATCTGCGTACGAGCGGCGGGCGTGATGACTCGAAAGGAATCTGGTGAAGGGTAACCGGGTTTGGTGAGCGCGCGGAACAGGTTGCTATCTCATGCTGCCTTGGCGGCGAGCCTGACGCTGGCTGTCCAAGGCCTCGCCTGTAGCTCGCCGCACCCTGCCGGGACGATCGCGCGCGTTTCCGATGAGGCCATCGAGTTTTCGGCCGTGGTAAATCGTACGGCCTTCGAAAAGCCCTCTGATCTGGCCGGCTACCATCTCATCGTCTGGCGCGGAGGCAGCTCCGCCGCTGCCACCTTGTTCAGAGCTGAAGTGACCGATGTCCAGGTTCTCGATGCGCTCGAGTCCTTGGGTGCCGCGCCGGGCAACGCTCTCGACATCGATACCTGGGACAATCGCTACGAGCCGCAATCGCACGAACCCGACCGGGTGATCGAGGGGCCGCGGGTAGCGATCAGCGTGCGTGTGCCCGGGCGCGAGCGACCGTTGACTCTGGAGGAGATTCTCACCGACCCGGGTTCGCGGGGCTTCGACATGCGCTTTGGCGGCCACCGGGACAACATTGCCCGCTGGCACTCCGGCTGTATTGTTTGTCTCTACTCGTGCCCGGGGAGCAAGGTCGGCAACGCTCGCTACACGGTCAGGGACTTCGTTGCCGGCAGCACTCGCTTCGGTGTGCGGCCCGACGTCCTTCCCGAGGACGGCACCGAGGTCACCATCCGCATCAGCCTCGTTGAGCCCTAGCCCTCATCGCCGAGCTGCGCCAGGATGTGCAGGTCAGGCTGCAGAAGCCTTGACCCGGGTCGTTGCCCGGCTGATGATGGAAGCATTCTGAGGGGAGTCCCGTCCACGGGGCTGAGACACCATCGGCGCCAACGGGCTAGCGGTCGGTGCGATCGAGCCTGGTTGATGGCGCGACATGGGAACCCTTACCACCTGATCCGGGTAATGCCGGCGGAGGGACGAATGAAGGTCGCCAGAAAACACCCCGAGATTTCCGTCACCACCGGGCCGCTTCCCGCTTCCAGGAAGATCCACCGGCAGGGAGAGCTATACCCCTACATTCGGGTGCCGATGCGGGAGATCACGCTGCATCCGTCAGCGAACGAGCCGCCGCTGCTGGTGTACGACAGCTCCGGTCCCTACAGCGATTCTGCAGCCGAGCCCGACCTCGACATCGATGCCGGGCTGCCGCGCCTGCGTGAACCCTGGGTCCGTTGCCGCGGCGACGCCGAGGAGCACGGGAGCCGACAGGTTCGGCCCGAGGACAATGGCTTCGCCAGTGGCGAGAGCCTGGTTCCCGAGTTTCCCTGCAAGCAACTGCCGCTGCGGGCCAAGGACGACAAGGCGGTCACCCAGCTCGAGTATGCGCGGCAGGGCATCATCACGGCGGAGATGGAGTTCGTCGCCATCCGCGAGAATATCGGCCGTGACAAGCTGCGCGAGGCAGCGGCACGGGACGGCGAGGACTTCGGCGCCGCAATTCCCGACACCGTCACGCCCGAGTTCGTCCGCGACGAGGTCGCCCGCGGCCGCGCCATCATCCCCGCCAACATCAACC
>JBHHYG010000039.1:0-16181 GCA_046757445.1 Acidobacteriota bacterium | reverse complement strand
AAATCTGACCCAAATCTGGGCGCGAACTCTGGGAAGTTATTTCTGCGCTGGCCCTCAGCATGCCACCCGGTATCAGCCATGTCATCCCGCGACGCTGTTGGACGTCGCCGGAAGCCGGGAACCCCCTCGGCCACGAGTAGAGTCACCAGTTCCGTCCCTTCCCGCTCGAGCTGGGCTGGCAGTGTCCATGCACGGTATCCTAACCTCGGATTCGGCTCGGGCACCTGGAACCCGCACTTCTCATCGCGCTTCGTCGCCAGGGCGATGAAATCTGCGGGCTAGCTGCAGACGCTCCACCTCTGGGGTGGAGGAATCGGGGGTGTCGTGGCGCCGAACCATGGTGAACCAGAGAATGTCGTGTCGATGAGAAAACCCAGCCGCCGTGGCGTCCGTCGTTGGTGCGGTCAGAGGGTTTCGGCTCGGAAGGGGTGCGCGCTGCTGATCATGGGATCGCTGGCGTTGCTGCCGGCGGCCGCGGCAGGCAGCCGGCAACAGGGCGAGCAACGTCCCGGCTTCGGCGCCACCGTCGCGCGGGTGCGCGTCGACGTCATCGTCACCGATGAACGCGGTGGTTTCGTCGACGACCTGGGGATCGAGGATTTCCGGCTCTTCGAGGACGGAGCGCCGCAGGCCATCGTCGACGCCCAGCTCGTCGATCTCGGTGCGGGCAGGGTCGAGCAGCTGCCGGCGGAGTTGCGGGCCTCGCCAGGGAAACCCATAGAGCCACAAGTGGCAGGCAACGCCGTCGCCACACCCGCCTCCGAAGACGCTGCCGCCACGCCGGCGGTGATGCCGGCAAGCATCGCCGGGACGGCAACCGCCGCCGAGCTGGGCGCCATCATCTTCCTCATCGACGGTCCTAGCTTGACGCCGGAGGACAAGGCGCGCTTCGCCACCTCCTGGGAGAAGCTGCTCGAGCGAACCGGCTCGCTGCAGGTGCCGCGAGCCGCCTACCTAGTGGACAACGCCGGCCGCCTCGAAGAGCTCGCCCCCCTCGGCGCCGATCTGGCCTCCCTCGAGCACGCTGCTGAGCGGGTCGAGGAAGCCCCGCTCACCCGCGCCTCGATGACCGACCGCCTGATCGAGCTGAACCAGGACCTGGGCAGCGAGGACACCGAGTTCACGGCGCTCGGCAAGGCCCGCTACTTCGAGGCCGAGGAGCGGGCCCGGAGCCTGGGTGCCTACAAGTTGTTGACCCACTTCTGCGACGCCCTGTGGACGCGCTCCGGCCGTACGGCGCTGGTGTGGGTCTCCGCGGGCGTCAAGCTGATGACCAGCGGCCCGTACATAGCCTTGTTCGCTGCCAAGCAGGAAGGCAACCAGCCGGCGAACGACAGCCCATTGAGCACCTTCGATCAGCAGGGTGGCGCCCTGAGTGCGCCGCGCACCCAGGAGTTCCGCTTCGATCTTTTTTCTCCCGATGCGCAGATCCGCCATAGCCAACAGCAGCTCCATCGGGCCGCCAACAGCGCCAACGTCAGCATCTACGCGGTGGATCCGACGCCGCTGTCAGCGCTGCGCTCGATCCCCAGAGATGCCCGCCTCCAGAGCGGCGGCTCGCAGAGCTTGTTGGGCAGCACCTTGCTGCGACAGTCGCTTGACGGCCTGCGCGATTCGCAGCGCAACCCCGCCGAGGCCACCCGCGGCCGCGCCTTCATCCATGCCCCCGACCTGCCCGCCGCTCGGGAGGAGATCGAACGAGACACCAGCCGCTTTTACCTGCTCACCTACGCACCTCCCGAGCCGGAGGGGGATGGCGACTATCATGAGATCCGCGTGCAGGTGCTGCGGCCGGGGCTGCAGGTGCGCGCCCGCAGCGGCTACGTCGACCGGCCCCCAGCTGCACGCCGCCAGCGTTTGGTCAACGCCGCCCTCTCCCTGCCGGGAACCGTCACCGGGCTGTCCTTGCGAGCGGAGACCTTCCTCAGCTGGTCACATGCCGACGAGGCGACCGTCTTGCTGGCTGTCGCTGTCGACACCGCCCAGCTCACCATGCGCCTAGAGAAAACCGGTGCGCGCAGCGCCACGCTCGATGTCCACGCCGTCGTGCTCGACGGCGACAAGATCAGCGACCAGGCAACCGAGAAGTTGGTTGCGCGCACCGGCCCGGCCGTCGCCACAGGGGCGGCGGGCAGCGACCGCCCTGTGCTGCCCCGCAGGCCGCCTGGCTACGTCGTCTACCGACACGAATGGACTCTCGCCCCGGGCAGCTACGATCTACGGGTGGCGGTGATTGACAGCACTAGCGGCCGGGTGGGCGCCACACGGCGGGCGCTCGAGATCCCCGAGCCGCCCAAGGGATGGGCCACCAGTGAGCCGTTGCTGGTGGCCTCCGACCCCTCGGGGGCGACCCAGCCCATGGTCGGTGGCCGTGCCCTCACCGGCCAGACCCTCAGAGTCTTCGTCGAGGTCTACAGCGGCATGCAGCCGATCCTCAGCGGTAGGGTCTTCAGCGACAGCGGCGAGCAGACGGACCCGGATGCCAGCGGAGCAAAGGTGCAGAGTGCGCGCCTGTTTCCGACCCCGCTGCGCCGTACAGCAACCAACATACACCAGGGCACCCTGCTGCTGCCGACCGGGCTGCCCACCGGCGATTACATCCTGCAGGTGGTGATCACCGACCCCGCCGCCGGTCGGCACAAGATCTTCCGCTTGCCCTTCCGGGTCGCCGACCCGTTGCCTCGCTATGACGCGCATCCCTCCTGAAGCCGCCCCCGGTCACCCCTGGTACTCACCGGAGGCCGGTGGCATCAACCGCATTGCCTTCAACGGCTCGCCCGATCCGACGCTGGGTGTCGAGATCGAGCTTCAGATCATTGACCCGGAGACCGGCGACCTCGCCCCGGGCGGCCCGCAGATCATCGATGCCCACGGCAAGCCTGAATACGTCAAGCCGGAGCTGCTGCAATCGACCGTCGAGCTCAACGTCGGTCCGTGCGCCGATATCTCCGAGGCGAGGCGGAGCTTGGGCAGACGCTTGAGCGCCCTACACGCCACCGCCGCTAGGCTGGGCTTCGCCATGATCTCCGCCGGCACCCACCCGTTCGCCCTGTGGGAAGAGCAGAAGATCAGCAAGCAGGCACGCTACCAACGACTGCTAGCCTGCATTTCTCATCGCGCTACGTCGCGAGGGCGCGGAGAGGCTCGCGCCGACAAGGCGCGCGCCGGGAGGGCTCCGCAGGCGTATTTGACAATACGTCGAGGAGACCGAGTAAGCGCAACGCCGTCGCCGTGGGCCTGACCGCGCCCGCAGCAGGAGGGCGATGAGATATGCGGGCTAGAACGCATGCAATGGCCGGCTCGGCGACTGATGATCTTCGGCCTGCACGTGCACGTCGGGGTGTCGAGCGGCGAAAAGGCCATCGCTATCTCCAACTCGATGACCACCTTTCTGCCCCACCTGCTGGCGCTGTCCGCCTCGAGCCCGTTCTGGCACAAGGAGGACACCGGCCTGGCGTCTGTGCGGGTGAAGATTTTCGAGTCTCTACCCGCCGCCGGGTTGCCCTTCAGGATGATCAATTGGGGTGAGTTTCAGCGCTTCATGAACACCCTCATCCATGCGCGAGCGATCGAATCGATCCGCGAGATCTGGTGGGACGTCCGCCCGCATCCGGTCTTCGGTACCATCGAGGTGCGCATCGCCGATGCCATGCCCTCCATGGATGAAACCCTGGCGCTGGTAGCGTTGATCCAGTGCATGGTGGTGCGGCTGAGTGAATGCTACGACTGCGGTGAGTTCCTGCCAGTGCAGCGGCACTGGATTGTTGCCGAGAACAAGTGGCGGGCGGCGCGCTACGCCGACGAGGCGGTGATCCTGCAGGACGAGAGCGGCGAGCTGAGGCGCCTCGACGAGCTCATCGGTGAAATTGTCGAGAGCCTCGAGCCGGTCAGCAAGCGGCTCCGCTGCCATCGGGAGCTACTCGACATCCACAAGCTGTTGAAGATTCGCCCCCCCTTCCATCGACTGCGGGAAATCCATCGGCAGACGGGTGATCTCAGTGCTGTCGTCGATTACCTTGCGGATCAGCTCGTCCGCGAAGGAGCTCTGGAAGAGACAGGGTAACTCGCATTCTTCATCATTCTGTGCTGCTACGGGCGCGAACGCGAATATCGCCGCTGCCGGTCTTGACCTTCGCCTGAGCGCCTTGTTCCCCTATCTTCGCCTCGAGGCGTCTGCGCTCCCGGCTAACCACCTGCAGCCCTGGAATGTCGACCTCAATGTCGCCACTGCTGGTGAACAACAGGAGATGCATGGAGGGAACCTTCGCCAGCAGTTCGAGCTCGACGTTGCCGCTGCCGGTCTCCAACTCCAGCTCCATGACGCCTGAGAGATCCCCGGAGAGATGGACATCGCCGCTGCCGGTGTCGCACGCCAACCGTGGGCCGACGCGCAGATCCGTGCCCCGGACATCGCCGCTGCCGGTGTCGGCCAAGATCGAGCTCTTCACTCCCGCGAGCGAGATGTCGCCTGAACCGGTGTCAGCGGTGAGGCTCTCGCCTTCCATATCGTTGATGGTGACGTCGCCTGAGCCGGTGTTTGCCGATGTGCTGCCGCGCACGCTGACAACATCGATGTCGCCCGAGCCGGTATCAACCTGCAGGTCACCCTGATGATCGCTGATCACGATGTCGCCACTGAGGGTCTTGAGCTTGAAATCACCGGCGCAAGAGTTGGCCGAGATATCACCGGACCTGCTCGCGGCGGACAGGGCGCTTCTTATATCCGCAGCTTCGATCAGGCCGACACCGTTGTCCACACGGATGGCAACCCCCTCGGGCACCTTCACCTGGATATCCACATAGAGGCTGACGGCACCGGCCCTCGGTCTTCCTACCACCGTGACTCGCTTACCCATGTAGCGCATCGACGAGCGCCTGCCGCCGAACAGGCGCACCAGTCCCGGCACAGATTCCCTCGAGTAGTAGTAGAGATCGTGCCGGTCGACCGGATAGCGCGCCTTGATCAGAAGACGCCCTGGCTCCTCGTTGAAGGCCAGCTCCAGAGTGTCGGCGAGAGATTCGGCTTCGGCTTCGGTGTCTGCCGCAGCATGAATCGTCCCTTCGACCTCCACTTCGCTGCCGCCACCGGCGCCCTGGACTCGTATCTTCCCCACCAGGTTCCCGATCTCGATCCGCATGCCCTTCTGCGCCACGAAGCTACGCTGCACCACCTTCTCGGTCGCCTGCCGCGGCGGCTCCGCTCCCTCGATCGTCAAGCTGCAGCCGCTCACCAAGGTCGCCAGCAGCACCCAACCCAACGGCCCGGACAGGCCGATCCAGCTTCGTACCCCTGGCCAGCCCCCGGATCGATGCAGAATCATGCCGCCTCCAACGTGCAGGTTCAGCCGTCGGGCATCACACTATCACCCCGACCGGCACCCTACTCCTCATTGACGGTGGCGGGGCGCTCCTGGTTTCACCTGCCGCCGATAAGTCCCGCGAACCACCAGTGAACAAGTGAAGCCGCTTCACCGACCTTGGTCGCCAGCGTGCAACTTTGCCTAGCCTGCATTTCTCATCGCGCTACGTCACGAGGGCGTGGTCAGGCCCGCGCCGGCAAGGCGCGCGCCGGGAGGGCTCCGCAGGCGTATTTGACAATACGTCGAGGAGACCGAGCAAGCGCAACGCCGTCGGAGCGGGCCTATCCGCGCCCGCAGCGGGAGGGCGATGAGATATGCAGGCTAGACTCATCCTACCGCGACAGTGCCCGTTGCAGCTCAGCCGGTTTCGGCGCGCCGACGAACGTGCAGGCAATGGTGCCCGACCGTACCGCCACGGCTCCCGCCTCTTGTACGTTGGCACCCTGCAGCCACGCCATACAGTAGCCGGCACCGAAGGCATCGCCGGCACCCGTGGGGTCCACCACCGTGATTGGCGCCGCGGCGAGGCGCGTGCGCTGGATCCGCCTCCGCTCGATCCACGACAACCTGGCCCCCTCAGCGCCCAGGGTCAAGGCGATCACCGAGAGACGAGATGCTGGCGGCCGGCGGCCGGCGGCGAGCTGCCGCTCGAGAAAGGCAAGTAGCCGCTCAGGCTCTGCAGTGGCGGGTGGCTGAGCAGCCAGTGTAGCGGCCTCGGCGCGGTTGCACTGCACGACGTCCGCACACTCGATCCACTTCCTCCATTGAGTAGGGCGCCGGTAATGGCCCCACCCATCGGCCGCGAGACCCAAGGCCAGGCTGTGCAAATCGAGATAGAGTCGCCCCGTTCGATGACTCAGCCACTCGATGGCGGCAAGCGTGCAATCAGCGCCGGTGATGCAGTTGACCAGCACCAGGTCGGCGTCGGCCGCTGCTGTCACCTCATCCGCCGACAACGGCGGCAGAAGGCCGGAGAGGCGCTCGCGGCGCTCACCGCCACCACTACCGTAATCGAGCCGGTTTCTCGGATTGTCCCGCCGGTCACGGATCAGCGCTGACAGCTCCACCCCCGGCAGCGGCTCCCAAGCCGCTACCAGCGAATCCCACAGGTCGACACCAATCCTACAGACCGGCTGGATGCGGATCTCGCCGGCGGAAAGCGCTGCCAGCATAGCAACGCTGTGGGCGATGCCACCGAGACTGTTGAAGGCCTGTCCGTCGGGGCGCTCGATGGTGTCGAGGAGAACAGTGCCGAGGATAGCAACTCGCACAGTTTGCTACGCTACGGCAGGACGAACTCGTGCTCGGGGTTCTTCACCGTGAGCACGGGGCAGCGGGCAAGGCGGATCACCTTTTCGGTGGTACTGCCGAGCAGCACATGCTTGAGGCCGGTGCGCCCGTGGGTTGCCATGACGATCAGATCGGCTTCCGCCTCCTCCGCTGTCCTGACGATCTGAACCGGCGGATCGAAGCCCTTGACAATCCTACGCTCGACCTTGAGGCCATCGCTCATCGTCGAGGCGCCGTGTCCCTCCAGTGCCTGTCGCGCGGCCTCTTCAGCCGCCGCTTGTTGTTCTTGTGGCAAGGGTGGAAAGCGCCACTCCGGATTGGAGGGATCGTAGTCCCACACCGTTACCACGTGCACCATCAGCAACTCGGCGCTGTAGCGGCGGGCAAAGGACTCGGCATAGGGCAAAGCGTGGTCAGAGTAGCCGGAGAAGTCGGTGGGGTGCAGCACCCGCGCCGGCGCGAAAGGTGCCGACTCCTCCCCTCCTGGCGACAGGGTCAGCACCGGACAGGAGGCCAACCGCACGACCTTTTCGGCGACACTGCCGAACAACAGCCGATCGACGCCGCGACGCCCACGCGTGGGCATGACGATGAGATCGATGTTTTTTTCCTTGGCCATGCTGATGATCTCGAGGAACGGCGCCCCGCGGCGAACCACCGCATGGGCGGCGAGGAACTCCCCTGTTTCCTCTTCGACCAACTGATCGAGCCGCTGCCCTGCCTCCTCTTCCATCTGCTGGTAGTAGGGCGTGATGTCGTAGGCCGGGCTGAGAGCGTCGAGGTGGGGGTAGGGATAGTCGAGGATGTGCACCAAGAACAGCTCGGCCCCGTATTCGGTGGCCAGCGAGATTGCCGGGCGTAGCGCGTGTGCCGTGGCTGGCGAGAAATCGACCGGGCAGAGGATGCGACGCAACTCGATCATCAGAACCTCCTGACTGTCGATGCTGGCATGATAGCAGACCCTACAATCGCCTTTCCCACAGTGTCAACACGGCCGATGAGGCTACCGTAACGCTAGCTCCCAGCAATGTGTACCAGGTCCACGCCAGGCCGCCGACCGCGTGAACACCGACCAGGGTACCGATCCCCAGCGCCATCGCCAGGGCCGCCTTGCCCTCGCTCAGCCGCCATCCCGTCTGGCCGACGACGAAGATGCCGAGGACGCCACCGAAGCTGACCGAGGTGATGGTCAGGCCGGCCTCTAACACCGGCCCCCAGAAACGGGCCAAGCCGGCCACTGCCGCCAGCGCCAACGCCCAGACGACGGTAAACCGATGCGAGGCACGGAAGGCCGGCGATCGCTCGCCGGCCACTTTACCGGTGGCATCGGACCGCGGTCCCGGCTGCCGAGAGGCATCGCTGCGCCAGCGCTCCCAGAAGTCAACGGTGGTGGCCGAGGCGAGGGAGTTCAGCGACGACGACAGCGTCGACATGGCGGCGGCGAAGACGGCAGCGATGACCAATCCACCCAGCCCCAGCGGCAGCTGTTCAGCGATGAAGCGCGGAAACACCGCGTCGGGACTCGCAAACGGTCGCGACGGCGGAAAAAGCGCGTAGAAGGCAAACAACAGGGAGCCGATCCAGAGGAAGAAGGCCATCTGTGCCAGCACCACGAACCCGCTGCCCACCAGCGCCAGCCGGCTCTCCCGCAGTGAGCCGCAGGCCAGCAATCGTTGCACGAACATCTGATCGGTGCCATGGGTGGCGGCGGTGAGCACGGCGCCGCCGATCAAACCGGCCCAGAAGGTGTAGGGAACCGACAGGTCCCAGGAGAAGTTCAGCCACACCAGCTTGCCGGCAGGTGAGAGCTGCTGCACCGCCCCCTGCCAGCCGCCAGGGATGCGCCACAGCAGGATACCGGCCGCCATGACCGCTCCAGCCATATAGATGAACTGTTGGAAAACGTCGTTCCAGATCACCGCCCTCAGGCCGCCGCGCAGCGTGTAGATGAGGGTGACGCCAGCGACCAGGACGATGGCCACCGGCAGCGGCATCGGCATCAGCGCCAGCACCACCAAGGCTGTAGCGAACAGCCGCACGCCATCGGCCAGCCAACGGTTGACCACGAAGACCGCCGAGGCGAGGGTCTGGACACGTCCACCGAATCGTTCGGCGAGAACCTCATAGGCGGTGTTGATCTGGCCACGGAAATAGCCGGGAACCAGGAACACCGCTACCACCGCCCTGCCGAAGAGGTAGCCGATGGCCACCTGCACGAAGCTCAGGTCGCCGGCGTAGGCGATGCCCGGAACGCCCACGAAGGTCAGCGTCGAGGTTTCGGTGGCCACGATCGACAGGCTCGCCGCCCACCACGGTATGTGACGGCCGGCGAGAAGGTAATCGTCGAGGCTCGTCTGCCGGCCGGCCGTACGTCGGCCGATCCACAGGGTGATGACGAAATAGGCGCCGACAATCGCCCAGTTGAGCAGCTGGACGCTCACGGCCCGGGGGAGTGCAGGATGGCCTCCCGTAGAGCCAGCGGGACGTTGTCATCGGCCTCCTGCAGGAAGCGCTCCGCCGCCGCCCGATCGATGCCGGTTCGGGCCATGAGGAGGGCGGTGGGAAGGTTGCCGCCGGCCGCTTCCAACTGCTGCTCGGCCTCGACGGCGTCGCAGGCATGAAGCGCCACCAAGATCGCCTGCGCCCGGCGCTCGAGCTTGGCGCTACTGGTTCGAGCGGCGACCATGTAACGGTCGCATACCCGCCCCAAGCGGATGAAGGCGGCGCTGGAGAGGCTATTGCAGACGAGCTTCTGTGCCGTGCCGGCCTTCAGCCGCGTCGAGCCGTCGATAATCTCCTCACCGACAGCCACCACCACCGGAATCTCGGCCAGCTCGGCCACGCGGCTGTTCTCGTGGCAGGTGATGGCGACCGTGGTCGCGCCGCGCTGCCCGGCCCTCTCCAGGGCCGCACAGGTGAAGGCGGTGATGCCGCTGGCCGACAGGGCCACCACCAGATCGGCGGCGCCGATCAACAGCTCGTCGATGGCAGCTCGGCCGGCAGCACCATCGTCCTCGGCGGCCTCCTGGGCGTTCAGAAGAGCAGTGGGGCCGCCGGCGATAATCGACAATACTCGTTCATCAGGCACGCCGAAGGTCGGCGGGCACTCGGCGGCATCCAACGCTCCGAGACGACCGCTGGTGCCGGCACCAACGTAGACGAGTCGCCCGCCGCGACGCCAGCTGCGCACCAGCGCCTCGACAGCTCGTTCCACTGCCGGCAAGGCCACCTCGACGGCCGCCAGGGCTTGCCGATCGGCCCGCTGCAGGGTCATCAAGAGCTCGCGAGTGGAAAGGCTCTCCAGCTTGCCGGGGGACGATGGCGGCGAACCCGGCGCAGAGGCTCTAGCCCGCATATCTCATCGCCCTCCTGCTGCGGGCGCGGTCACCCCTAGGACCCCGGCTGGCGGTCGCCATCGCCGGTCGCTGTCGTCCTCTCCCGGCGCAGAGCGCGATCGACCGCCTCGACGACCGCGCTATGGAAGTCGATGCGTGCCTGGCGGATCTGCGTGTTCTCGCGAGTCGGGTGGACTCGGTTGGTCAGCAGGATGACGAACAACTGCCGTTCGGGGTCGATCCAGATGGAGGTGCCGGTGAACCCCGTATGGCCGAAGGCCGAGGAGGAAAACATCGACCAGTTCTGGCTAGGGCGTGCGGTATCCCAGCCGATGGCCCGGCTGCTGTCGGGCACCAGGTCCTGCCGCCGGGTGAACGCCGCCATCGTAGCCCGCTGGACGATGCGGTGATGGTTGTAGGTGCCGCCGTTGAGCATCATCTGCGCAAAGATGGACAGGTCGCCAGCGGAGGAGAAGAGACCGGCGTGCGGCGCCACGCCTCCCATGGCGGCAGCGTTCTCGTCGTGGACCTCACCCCACACCATCCTTCCGCGCCAGGGGTCTTCTTCGGTCGGCGGGATGCGGGGACGCCATTCGGCCGGCGGATTCCAGCGGGTATTCTCCATCCCCAGCGGCTGGAAGATCTGCCGTTGCGCAACCGCTTCATAGGGCTCGCCCAGGACACGGTTGAGGACCTCGCCGAATAAAATGATGCCGAGGTCGGAGTAGACGGTGCGCTCACCCGGCGGCACCTCGAGCGGTGTCGCCTCGATGCGGGAGAGGATCTGGTGGGCGATGGCCGGGCCGGCCTTTTCAGGATCGGTATCGAGGAAAAAGCGGATGTAGCCGGGCAGCCCCGAGACGTGGGTCAGCAGCTGCCGCACCGTCACCTCGCCCTTGTCGGCACCGGCGAATTCCGGCACATACGCCTGCACCGGCAGGTCGAGACGCAAGCGACCAGCCTCGACGGCGCGCATGGCGATCGTGGTGGTGGCGACGACCTTGGTCAGCGAGGCGAGATCGAAGACGGCATCGGTCGGCATGGGGGCAGCGTCAGCCTCGTAGCTCATTTTGCCCACAGCACCGAGAGCCACCAGCACATTGCGATGACCGATGGCGTAGACGGCGCCGGGAAAGGCGCGATTCGCCACCCAGCGCTGCAGGGAAACACGAGCCGGCTCGAGGTCGGCGGCCGCCAAAGGGCTGGTATCCAGCTTCGGCACGGCTGTCGCTCCAGCGCCAGCTGTCGTCGGATCAGCCCTCTTCGGCCTCCGCAGCGTCGCGTCCAGAGCTGCCTGCTCGAGCCCGTAGCCACGCGGGTAGAGGCCGGGAACGGTCACCGGCAGGTGGCCCCGCCAACCGATCTCCCCCACCAGGGCAGCGGCCAAGGCTTCTTGCAGGGGATCGCTCCAGCCGAAGGCAACGGCGGCAGCACTTGCCTCGGGAAAAGCGCTCACCGCGTAGGGGCTGCCGAGGGCGACGACAACGACGGGAACGTCCAAACGCGCCAGCAGCCGAGCGTATTTTTCTTGCTTGGCGGGCAGCTTGATGCGCTCCTGATAGGAACGCACCCGGACGCGGACCGCCATCACCACGACGTCGGCGCGAGCCGCATCCGCCATCAGCGCCGCCACCTCGTCGCCGCTCGTACGGCCATCGATGCTGCGGGAGGTAACGCTACCCAGGCGACGCCGCAGAGCGCTCACCAGCACCCGTGTAGGCGCCGGCTCGTCGGCATCGGAGACACCCACGACCAAGACTCTCGTCGGCCACCGCGTGTCGAGAGGCAGCACGCCCCGCCGATCGCGCAGCAGGGTGACCGCCTCCTCGGCAACCTGACGGGCACGAACTGCATCCACAGCCGGAGCGAACCGGCTCGGCAAGTCCACCAACGGCTGCGACGGGCGCCGATTCTGCAAGCCCAGCCGCGCCTTGGCCTCCAGCACGTGCCGCACGGCTTCCTCTAACCGCTCTGGAGGCAGCTGGCCATGCTCGACGGCACGCACGATGGCCGCATGTACCGCCGCCGGAAAGGGTGGCAGCAGTACGATGTCGGCGCCGGCCGCCAGCGACTTGACCGCCGCCTGCCCGCTCCACCAGTGACGTCTGATTCCCCCCATCTCCATGGCGTCGGTCACCACCAGCCCCCGGAAGTCGAGCTGGCGCCGCAGCAGGTCGGTGAGAGCCGCCGACGACAGGGTGGCCGGCAAGCTCTCGCTGGCGGTGATCGCCGGCACCGAAAGGTGGGCGGTCATGATGGCCGCCACGCCGGCATCGATAGCTGCCCGGAAGGGCGCCAGCTCCACCGCTTGCAAGCGCTGACTGTCGACCCTCAACACCGGCACATCGATATGCGAGTCGACCGCCGTGTCGCCGTGCCCGGGGAAGTGCTTGGCGGTCGCCATGGCACCGGCCGCCTGGGCGCCGCGCACGAAGGCGGCGGCCATCTCGCCGACGCGCTGTGGATCCTCGCCGAAGGAGCGGACGTTGATCACCGGATTGCGCGGGTTGTTGTTGACGTCGGCCACCGGCGCGAAGATCCACTGGACACCCAGCGCCCGGGCGTCGCGGCCGCTGGCCCGCCCCATCCACTCCGCCGCCGTCGGATCGGCGGCGGCACCGATGGCCATTGCCGTCGGGTAGGGAACGGCACCGCCGACGCGAAACTCGGCCCCCCACTCGAAGTCGGCTGCCACCAACAGCGGCGGCACCCCGGCCTCGACGGCGGAGGCCTGCAGGTCGCTGACCAGGGCCGCCGCCTCGTAGGCTTCCGAGCGGAAGAGAATGATGCCCCCGAGCCCCAGCTCCTGCACCTGGCGGGTCAGCTCTTGACGTTGCTGCGCGTCGGCAGCGTAGTATTCACCGAAGGCGCGAACCATCAATACCTGGCCGGCACGCTGCTCGAGGCTGAGGGCCGCCAGGGTCTCGTCGACCCAACGGCGCGCCGCCGCCGGCAGCGGCGTGCGCGGGTCCAACGAGACGACCGGCTGTGGAGCCGCCCCCGCGGCCTCCTGGGCCGGAGGCGGGGCAACCGAGTCGGGCAAGACCAGCGCTTGCAAAATGAACAACACGGCCAGAATACCGGCAAGCCGGAATCCCGGTAAGTTAAACTCCCAGCTGGTTAGCCGCTGCATCTGTCCGCCTGCCCTTTGTCCACGTTCATGCACTTTCGAATGCTAGCAAGCGGCAGTCTACCGCCGAACCGCTACCCCCCGCTAGCGGCACCCAAGGCGCGGCGGGCGCATCTCGCCCCCGCGGCCAGGCTGTTGCTGTGGATCGGTCTGTTGCTTTCTATCTTGGGGCCCTTGCCGCCAGCTTCTCCAGCCCATTCCGCTGCCGCGGCCGACATCCGCGCCGCAGAAACTCACTCGCCACAGCACGTCTCGCCAGCGGTGCTTCCCGGCATCGACGTCTGGCGGCAGCGTCACTTCGAGCCGCTCACCGGGCGGCGAATCGGCTTGATCACCAACCCCACCGGCCGCGACGCCGCCGCTCGCCTTACCGTCGAGGTCCTCCGTTCCACCGATGCGCTGACCCTGGCGGCCCTGTTCTCTCCCGAGCACGGCTTCACCGGGGTCGAGGAGGGCTCGGTGGCCTCCGGCACGGACGCCGCCACCGGCCTGCCCGTGTTCAGCCTCTACGGCGACCGTCGCCGCCCCACCGACGAGATGCTCGAGGGGCTCGAGGGGCTGGTCTTCGACATCCAGGACATCGGCACGCGCTTCTATACCTATGCCACCACCATGGCTTTCGCCATGGAGGCAGCGGCGGCGCGCGGGCTACCCTTCGTCGTCCTCGACCGCCCCAACCCGATCACCGGCACCCACGTCGAGGGGCCGATCCTCGACGACAGACTGCTGTCGTTCGTCGGCTATGCGCCGTTGCCCCTGCGCCACGGCATGACCATCGGCGAGCTGGCCCGCTACTTCAACCAGGAACGAGGCATCGGCGCCGACCTCACGGTAGTGCCTGTCAAGGGGTGGAGACGCGAGCAATGGTACGACGACACGGGCCTGCTATGGATCAACCCTTCACCCAACATGCGCAACCTCACCGAGGCGATCCTGTACCCGGCCGTGGCGCCGCTCGAGAGCACCAACGTCTCGGTGGGCCGTGGCACCGACGAGCCCTTCGAGTGGCTCGGGGCGCCGTGGATCGATGCCTTCGCTCTCGCAGGGCGGCTCAACGACGCCGGCCTGCCGGGAATCCGCTTCTTGCCACGACGGCGTACTCCCGAGAGCAACATCTATGCTGGCCAAGTCTGCAATGGCGTCGACCTCATGATCACCGACCGGGAGGCGTTCAGGGCGGCGACGACCGCGATCACCCTGGCTTCCTCCCTCTATTCCCTGGCCGGCGAGAAATGGCAGGCGGAGCGTTTCGCCCGCCTGTGGGGACGACCGGAGGTGGTGGAGCAACTGCGGGCCGGCATGAGCCCCGCCGCCATCGCCGCCAGCTGGAAGGAGCAGCTTGCCACCTTCCGTTCGATCCGACAGCGATACTTGCTCTACGACTGAGACGTTCGCCGTTGGGTCGTGCGATCATCACCGCCGACCTTGCCGCTGTCCAGGAGCTCGTAGAAAACCGGGATCACCAGCAACGTCAGGATGGTGCCGGTCGACACGCCACCGATGACGGCGATCGCCAGGGGACGTTGAAGCTCGGCGCCGGCGCCCAATCCCAGAGCCATGGGAATCAGCGCGCAGATCGTCGTCACCGAGGTCATCAAAATCGGCCGCAACCGCAAGGCCGAGCCCTCGAGAACGGCCTGCCGTAGGTCTTGGCCCCGGCTGCGTAAGCGGTTGATGGTATCGATCTTGACGATGGCATCGTTGACGATGATGCCGGTGAGCATGACGGCGCCGATCAAGGCGACAACGTTGACGGACTGACCGGTGATCGCCAGAGCCAGGACCACTCCGACCCAGCCGAGGGGTAAGGTCAGAAGAATGACGAACGGATGGTTCAACGACTCGAACTGCGCCGCCATGACCATGTAGACGAGCAGCGCCGCCAGCAGCAGCGCCCACGCCAGGCTGCGGAAGGAAGCCTGCACCTCCTCCTGCTCCCCGGCAACCTTGTAGCGGTAGCCTGGCGGCCAGGAAAGTCCGGCCAGAGCACCGTTGGCCTCGGCGACCGCTTCCGACAACCGCACTCCGGAGAGGGTGGCGGTGACGGGAACTTCCCGCACCCGATCCGCACGCAGGATCTCCGTCGGCCCCAGCGCACGCGTTTGCTCGACGAGCTCGCGCAGCGGCACCGGCCCGCTAGCGGTCGGGTAGGGTCGATCCAGGACCGCGGCGAGGCCGTCGTTTTCACCGCGGGCACTGACGCGGATATCGACGCGGCGGTCGAACTCCGTGAACTGGGTGTTGGCGATCCTGCCTTGCAACGCGCCCATGAGAGCCTCGGTGACGTCACGGACCTGCACGGCATAGCGAGCCGCTGCATCTCGTTTCACTCGCAGGCGGACTTCCGGGTTACCCCGGGCGTTATGAGCGACAACATCCTCGAGGCCACCCAAAGGGCGCAGCCTGGCCACCGCCTCGGAGGCGAGGCGGTCGAGGGTATCGAGGTCATTCCCCTGGATGGTGACCCGAAACCCACCCGCCTCGACGCCCAGCAGTCGCTGCAGCGGTGTCCTCTGTGGGTCGATGACGATGCTGGCACTCTGAAACTCCATCGCCGCCCGGCGCACCGCCGCCATGGCGCTATCCAGCTCGGCGGAACCGGCCCGCGATCGATCGCCGGCCATCACCACGGTCAAGAAGGCACGCGTTGGCGACAGCGCCCGGGCACCGGCGGCGGCCCCCGGCGCCGTGGCCGTCTCAAGGCCCACGGTGGCGAAGGTAGAGGCAACGCCGCGCGCAACCCGCGCTGCTGCCTCGAGGCGAAGCACCATCGCCTCCAGCGACTCGAAAGGTGTCCCCGGCGGCGCATCGATCCTCACTTCGAAGCGACCGGTGTTGACCGGCGGCATCAACTCCCAAGGTAATTGCCAGGCGACCCAACCGCCGGCCGCCACCAGTGCCACAGCCGCCGACACGGTTAGCGCGCGGTGGTGGAGACAGCGTTGCAGCGCTACGTGATAGGCGCCGGCGACCCCCTCGTAGAGGATGGCAAAGACGTCCACTACCGGCCCGAGGAGCGCGCCAACCAGCCAGATCAGCCCGCGCAACCAGAAGAGCGGCAAGGCC
>JBHHYG010000038.1:0-16590 GCA_046757445.1 Acidobacteriota bacterium | reverse complement strand
GCATTCTCGTCGCCGTCGATGACGCTCACGGATAGCTCCTTGCTGTTGGCGCGGATCTCGGGCACGTACATCGCCTGGCCGGTCAGCGGCAGGGCGTGGAACTCGCCCGGCACCTCGGCGCGCAGCTGGTAGCGGATCTGCCAGAAGCCCTCGGGCAGCTTGTCGATGAAGAGCGCCACCTTGCGATCACGCAACTCCCGGTAGACCCAGCGACGACGTCCGGTCAGATCGTCGGCCTTCGCCTCCTCGTCGGCGGTGGCCTCGGGCGACAGCGCCCTCGACTTCAGCTGGCGCGCAAAGAGCGGCCCGCCGCTACGGACCTCGACCGCCTCGAGACCGGCCGGCTTCAAGTCCTCGAAGAGCAAATACTCGTAGTTGTTCTTGGCCTCGATGGTGACCACCACCTCGAGGCGCTGGCCGCTGCGCAATTTCTCGCCCTCTCGCAGCGGCCGCTTGTCGTAGACGTAGCCGTTGAGCAGCGTCTTGTGGGCAACGATCTTGTAGTAGCGGCGGCGCACGAAGATCTCGTTGCCGGTTGCCGGCACCGGCTCCTCGAGGCTGAAGAAGGTGGCCTGGGCAGCGAAGTAGATGGGGCCGTCGCCGGCCTTTCGCAGGATGCGGACCTGATTGTCGCCGTCGACGAGCAACTCGTTGTCGATGACCAACTGGCTGGGAGCGGCGAGGAGATCGGCGGAGGTGAAGTGGCGGCTGGCCACGGTGTGGCCGTTGACCCGCAGCTCGTACTCGAGATCGGCTTGCAGCTCGCCGCTGGCTCTCAGGTAGTCGTTGAGCGCCAGCACGGTGATGGCGGTATCGCGAGTGTTGCTCCACTGCGCGCCGCGTCGGTTCTTGATCAGCCAGTTGACGACCGGCTCGATCAGCTCGCTCTGCGGGTCGATCATCAGCAGGGCGCGCAGCGCCATGCTGGTGGCCTCCACGCCTCCTTCCGACCAACGCCAGTAGAGTCCGTCCTCACCCCAGTGGGCGGTGCCGATCACCGCTTCCGAGGAGCGGCCGGGGCGCTGGATGATCGAGGCATCGGGACGGTCGTCGATCTTGACGCCGTTTTCCAGATTCTCCGCCAGCGTCCGCGCCTGATCCGCGAGGCCGAGCTGCTGGGCGCTCAGCGCCAGCAGGGCTCGGGTGTAAGCGTTGAGCTTGTGGCGGCGGGCCCAGAGATTGTCGAAGGCCCGGGTGGGAGGAACCTGCCAGGAGAGAGCTCTGCCCTGTCGCTGCATTGATGCCGAATACGAGGCGAGTGCGTGCAGCATCCAGGCCTGCAGATCGGCGTGGGATTCCTCCTCGACGATCTCCAGCTCCAGAAACCTGGCGCCACGGGCCAGCACATTCTCCTTCACCACGACGCCGGCATCCCTCGCCAGCGACATACCCCAAACGACGTAGGCGCTCATGAAATGATCGCTGTCACCTTCCTTCCACCAGCCCCAGCCACCGTCGGCGTGCTGGAAGTCGTAGAGCCGATCGAGGCCCCGGCGCACCATCTCATCGAGCTGGCGAAGATCGCGCCGGCCCCGAGGGTGCGTGCTGGCGGCGTGCTGCGGCACGATGCCGCCGAAAATCCTGCCCTCGATCTGGCCCGGCTCGAGGCCCAACTCGACCAGCGTCTTGGCGGTGATCACCGCCGGCAGGAACCGGCTCATGGTCTGCTCGGTGCAGCCGTAGGGGTAGTCGATCAGATAAGGAAGCGCATCGAGCATGGTGACCGCCATGCTGGGCGTGATCTGAACACTGAAGCGTGTCGAGCCCTTCTGACGCTGGCCCGGGATCGGCAAGGTCAGAGTGATCTCATCGCCCCGCAGCTTGCCGGATCTGGCCACCAGCCGCTCGACGCCATGCTCGTGGGCGATGAGGCTACGCTCCATGGCGTCCGCATGGCGGTCGCCGCGGGCCGCCACCGTCAACTTCACGGGCCCCGCTCGCTTCACCGAGACGAGCCAATCGACCCGCTCCTCGGCGTTGGCCCCGACCACGCGCGGGCCGCCGGCATCTGAGGTTAGTCCTACTCCACCGGGCTCCTTGACGACGGCTGCGCCTTCGACCCGCAGCGTCGGCCTCACACTCATGCTGGCTCCAGTGTTGTTATTGATGATGGCAGAGATGGTGGCGGTGTCACCGACGACGAAAAAGCGAGGCGCTTGCAGGCGAACGAGGAGCGGCTTGCTGGTGCGAGTTGTGGTGGTGGCAGCGCCGAACTCGCTGTCTGCAGTCGCCACGCGAGCCGCGGCTTGCCAGCTGGTCAGCGAATCGGGGTAGGTCAGCTCGACGGTGGCGTGACCGTCGGCGCCGGTAACGATGGCCGGCTGCCAGAACGCCGTGGCGCGGAAGTCGCTGCGTACCTGGACGGCCGGTCCTTGACCGCTCGGCTCGGCGGCGGGCACCATCTCTTCCGCGGCTAGCTGGCCGGCAGCGTCGGCGAAGCCGCGCATGCGGCCCGCCAGGGCACCGACTTCAGAGCTCGACTTCGCTGCCAGGGAGAACGACCGGTTCATGAGCGGGCGGTCGTCGTCGAGCCGTCGATTCGCATCCCGTGCGCCGGGCTGCTGCTGACCAGGCATCAGCTCGTGCCGATCCACGAGGACGCCTCCATCCGCCTCGACGAGCTGCGCGTACCGCTTCTGCTGGAAGCTACTCACCGTTCGTATGGTGTGGCTGCGCTTTTGGCCGTAGAAGAACTGACGTGGATCAGCGGCGTAGTCGCCCTGAATATAAAAGGTGGATTCGTCCACCAGGCCCAGGGAAACCTCCGCGACAACCGGTCTTCCCTCGCTGTCATGAACGCTCACCGTCAGCGTGCCCTCCTCACCCGGCCCGTACTGCTGACGATCCGCCACCACCTCGACATCGAGGAACTTCCCCGTCGGCGGCACGACGACCTGCTCGGTGTCCATATAGATCTGCTGATCGTCGACCATGACGCCGCTGAGAAAGATGTTCGGGATGTGCGTCTCCTCAATTTCGATCTGCAGCAGCTTCACCGTGCCGGTGAGGTGGACGAGCCGGTAGTCGTAGAGGCCCTCGCCCTCGATGCTGAACAGGACATAGCGATCAGGGGTGGACGAGGTCAACATCACCGCCGCCTTCTGTCCGGCTTGGAAGGTATCGGCGTCGACGATGATGCCGAGGCCGCCGTGGCGGTAGCCGAGCTCGGTGGTGGAGCCGGTTGCCACCCAGACCATCGTCTGCGCAACGATCGACTCGCCTTGGTCTTCCGCGCTTGCCCAAGAGACCCGATAGTAGCCCTCGAGGTGCGGGGTGAAGGAGATCGTCGCCTCTCCGGCGGTGTCCGTACGAGCGGCACGGGTGAGGATCTCCTCGTGCCGGTAGCCGCGGAATTTCAGCTGCCAGAGGCCGCCGCCGCGCGGCGGAAAGACCCCTGATTGCTGTCGCAGGACCTGTAGCTGTCGGCCTGCCACTTCCTTGCCCTGCGGATCGAGCCAGATCTCCTGCCAGCTGTCGAGGCTGACTTTGACGGTGCCATCGATCTGCACCGGCTGCTGGTTGGCATCGACGGCGTTGAACTCGACCTCTACCCGATCTTGGGGCTGGTAGAGGTTGTGGCGCGGGCGTGAGTAAACGTAGTAGGGCTGCCGCGTCACCCGAACGGTGTCACTGCCGATGACCTCGCGGCGTGAGGCATCCCTGACCCGTGCCTCGATGCGATACTCGAAGTCCTGGCCGGCGGTGGCCGGGGTGTCGAAGCTCAGCTTCGCCGTGCCGTCGGGACCGGTGCGCAGCAGCTCGCGGCGGACGATCTGTCCTTGCCCACCGCCGTACTGCCAGGGCCGCGCCGACATGTCACGGTAATACCAGTCGAAGCGTCGCTGCCGCGCCCACCAGTGATAGAAGGGGTTTTGGTAAACGACGACCTCCACCGAAGCGTTGGCCACCGGGCCGCCGAAGTAGTAGTCGGCCTGGATCTCCACCTCCACCTTGTCGCCGAGCCGAAAGGCCTTTTTCTGGCCGTCTATCTCGGCGGTGCGGACACTTATCCTGAACTCGGGAAGCTTGTACTCCTCGAGCCGGAATAGCGTGGCGTCGCCGATATGGTGTCGGCGGCCGCGGTCCCAGAAGCTCACCCGGTATTCGCCGAGCGGCATCGCCTCGGTGAGCTCGAGCTCACCCCAGACGCTGCCGAAGGCGTTGAGCGCCAGCTTTCGCTCGTCCACCTTGGCGCCGTGTGGGTCGGCGATCTCCAACTCGATGGTCGATGCGGCGGGCGTCGAATAGACGGAGCCGTCATGGGTCCGGGCTACCAGCTTCCAGCGCACCCTCTCCCCCGGCCGGTAGACGGGGCGGTCGGTGACTGCATAAATGCGCCACGAATCGTCGGCCCGTCGCTGACTGTAGTTCGAGCCCGTACTGAAAGCTTGGTGGTCTCGCAGGCCGGCCGCAACGTACAGGTCGTGGCCACCCTCCGTACCGGCGAGACGGAGCAAGGCGATGCCGTCCTCACCGGTGCGGGCGGTGATCCTGCGCCAGCTCCAGCGACCGGCGATGTAGCTGCGCTCCCAGGCGGCGACGCTTGCCCCGGCGATCGGAGATCCGTCGAAGGAGTTGCAGAAGTAGACCAGCGCCTGCTGCCCCGCCGTCTTGAGCACCAGCGAGGCATCGGTCACCAGAACCAGCTCGCGGGCACTCACCTCGGTCGCTTCAGATCGAGCCCCCGCTTCCAGCAGGTAGGCCCCGAGGGCGAGCTTCCGTGGTAGGCGGATCGTCTTCTGGCCGGGCTGGTAATCACCCGCGTCGGCGGTCTCCACCGACCAGGAGACGAGTGCACTCCCCGCCTTGTCGAGGTCGATCGACTCGAGCCATTGCGAGCCGGAAAGTTCAGAGAACCGCGTGAAGTCGACAGATCCATTCAGATCGATGCCGTAGAGATTGAGGGTAACGCTCGGGACGTTGCGCCAGCTCAAATGGAATTCGACCTCCGAGTCCGGCAGGAAGAAGTTCGAGGCGCTGACGCCGACAGCCGGACGGGTGATGTTGTCGATCTGCTGGACCGCGTCGTCGTAGTAGCGAGTTTCGCCCTTCAGATAGATGGAAACGATGCGACGAAATAGCTCGAGGGCCTTCTCGTAGTCGGGCTCGGTGCGCCACTGGCCACCGGCCTCCCGCACCACTCGACCATTGCTCGCCAGCCATTGGGCGTAGTGGTAGAGAGCATCGTCGTACCAATCCCCGGACTCATCGGCCTCGAGGGCAGCCTCGAACTCTTCGGGGATGCGCTTCATCGCATTCCAATCGCCGCCCTGCTGGCGCAGCGTCATGGCCACCAGGAAGTGGGCCCTGGCCCGGTCCTCGTCGGCGGTGGCGATATCAAGTACGTTGTCCAAGATCTCGAGCGGCACGACGCCACCGTAATAACCGTAGTAGAAGTAGGGGTCACGTCCTGGCGGCTCGGCCATTTTCCAGACAATCTGCAGGTACCGGCTCCTGGCCAGCTCGATGTCGGAAGAAGCGGCCCACCAGTCGAGCGCTTGCTGATAGTGGCTCCACGCCTGTCCCCAGTCGTGGCTATCCCGTCGTCCCCACCAGAAATCGGCCAGCGACTCTTGCGCCTCGGCCCAAGTCGGGTCGTGGAGCGCTTCGCCATCGTTATCTCGGATCAGCACCTCGAGCTGGCGGCGAGCCAGTTCGTAGACGCTGGAGTCGGAGACGGTGGTGCCGGCCTGAGCCCGCCAGGAGGTGTCTGCCAGGCGGAAATCGACCCAGCGTTGCTGGCCGGCATCCAGGTCGAGCTCTGCCGCCTGCACGTAGAGCTCGTGTGTCCGGCGGAAGGAGCCGTTCGCCACCTCGCTCTCGGCCCGCGCTTTGATCTGCTGGTAATCGGCAGCTGGTGCCTGCCTCGTCGCCACCCCCGCCGGGTTGCCGGACAGGAACATGAGCCCGGCCACAAACAGCAACCCACCCTTCAGCGTGCGCATTCGCCCACCTCCATCGATCGGCCGCCATCGAGTCTCGAGCGGCATGATTCCCATAAGGAGTCGGCCGGGCGGTTGTTGCCCCGGCCCTTACCCCTTACGACGATCGAGGCGGGGAAAGCTGCACACCTACGGCGACGAGAGCTCTCCGCGCAGCGGCGATCTTCGTCGACGACCCGTCTAGCTATTCCTCCTTATAGAGCCAGGCGCCGGCAACAGCGGAGATGGGAACCTCGAACAGTCCCCAGAGGATGGAGACCATGATCAGGCTACTGGGGAACAGGCCCATGGCCATCCAGCCGATCCCGGCGTACAGGTAGACGAAAGACCAGATCAGCAGGCCTGCGCAGATCGCCGTCTTCGGTCCGGCGCCGAAGCGCGGCCGGATCGCCGCATAGAGCCAGACCATGGCGCATCCGAGGGCAAACCCCATGATCACGAAGATGGCGATCGCGCTGCCGCCCACGGGTGGGAGGCCGAGGGCCTCGGTTGCCGCTTCGAACTCCTCACCGACGATCACCGTGTTGAGCAGCGTCTCGCCGATGTTCATCACCAGGCCGGCAAGCAGCCCTCCGAGAATCACCCGGCCCATGTTGATCTTGCCCATATTGCACCTCCCCGCTGGGGTCGCGGGATCGCCGGCCTGTCAACCGCAGGCGATGCCCGCGCCGATGGGATCCTGCCAGGATCTCTGTAAGGACGCTGACATCAGCGCCCAGCATGCACCGAGACCTGACCTCGGGACAACCTAGCCCGCATTTCTCAACGGGTTGCGTCGCGAGGGCGTGGGAAAGGGTGCGGGCGCAAGGGCCGCGATGACTGCGTTGCGCTTGGCTTGAGGGGAGGACGACAGAAAATGTGCCAGAGATGCAACCATTCGGTGCCCAGGCGCGTCATAAGAGGTAGCCAGCAAGCGAAAACGAGCCGCACCGAGAACCCCAAAGAAGGAGCCCCGAATCATGCTGCCTCGAGCCTCTCGCAAGCCAGCCGGCCGGCTCTACCTGCTGATCCCGGTTGGCCTGCTGATGGCCGCACCTGCGGTGGCCTCCACCCTGGCCTGCGAGAAGACCGCCGCGGCGGCTTGTGAGGAGCCGCCGACAGCGGTCTGCGAGCAATCCCAGGCAACGTTCAGCGCCGGGGTTGCCCGCGCACCCGCGGCGCTCAGCCTGCGCATTCGGCCACAAGTGAGCCGGCACCTGCTTCTCCGGAGCAGGCAGGCGCAAACGCAGCTCGAGGAGGCGCTCGAGCGCCGGCGCCCCGAGATCGAGTGGCACCTGCGCCTGCGCAAGGAGGTGCTTTCGCGGCTGGACGAGCAAGCATTGAAGCTGCACTTGTCCGAGCTCGAGAAGATATTAGAGGTTGAGGTCGGCAAGCTCGAGATGCCGGTCGAGTTAAACCAGCGCTTCACTTGGCATCAGAAGGAGATAGCGAGCGGCCCTTCTCACCCCCTGACGGTGGGTATTCATGCCCTGGTGGCACTGGCCGAGGCGCCAGCCAAGGGAATCGTCCTCCTTCAGAAGGTTTTCATCACTTCCCTCAAGCTTCTGCCCAAGGTTCTACGTCTGCTTCTCTGAGCCCTGCCGGCGCGCGCTTTGTGTCCGCGGGCCTCTACACGCCCTCGCCACGAACCGTGGTGAGAGATGCGGGCTAAGGCGGTCGATCACCCCACCCGTCCAGCAGATGTCGAACCTTCTGAAGGAGTGTGTCGGCAGCGAAGGGCTTGGCCAGAAAAGCGGCGCCATCCTGTAGGGTTCCCAGTCGCGTCACCACATCGCCTGCATAGCCGGAGATGAACAGGGTCTTGATCGCGGGGCGCCGGCCGCGCAGAAGCTCGGCCAGCTCGGAGCCGTCCATCCCCGGCATGACCAGGTCGGTGAGCAACATGTGGATGGGACCAGTGTGGTCATCGCTGACCTCCAGGGCTTCCTCCCCGCCGCCTGCTTCCAGCACCTCATAGCCGTTCATCGACAGCATCCGGCCCAGTGCTGACCGCACCGGCACTTCATCCTCGACCAGCAGAATCGTTTCCGAGGCAGCAGAGACCGCGGCCACGGAGGCAACTGTCTCTTCGACATCGATCGCCGCTTCCACCGCAGGCAGAAAGATTTCCAGGGTCGTTCCCGCGCCTGGAGCACTCTTTACATCGATGTGTCCGCCGCTCTGCGCGACGATGCTGTAGCTCGTCGACAGCCCCAAGCCCGTACCCTCCCCCGGGCCTTTGGTGGTGAAGAAAGGCTCGAAGATATGGGATGCGACATCAGCATCCATACCGCAGCCTGTATCAATGATCACCAAACTGACATAGCTACCGGCTTCGACCCCGGGGTGCGCTCGGACATAGGCTTCATCGAGGTGGCTCTTGCGGGTTTCGATGATCAGGCTTCCCCCCTCCGGCATCGCATCGCGGGCGTTGACCACCAGGTTCAAGATGACCTGTTCGATCTGGCCCCGGTCAGCCTTGACCCTGCCCGGGTTCGGATCGAGCACGAGTTCGAGGTTGATATTCTCGCTGATCAAGCGCCTCACCATTTCACTCAATCCCTCGATCACAGCATTCAGATCGAGGACCTTGGGCTCGATAACACGCCTACGGCTGACCGTGAGGAGGGAATCGGTCAGTGCGGCGGCACGGTCGCTCGCCCTTTTGATCTCCTCGACGTCGGTGACGAAAGAACCGTCGGATCCCGCGCCCCTGAGAAGAAGATCACAATAGCCGTTGATGACCATGAGCAAGTTGTTGAAGTCGTGGGCGATGCCACCGGCCAGGCGACCTAAGGCCTCCATCCTCTGGGAAAGCTGTAGTTGCCCGGTGACGGATTGATGCTCCTGCGCGAGGCGCCGATTCTCCTTCACCAGTAGTCGCTGGTAGGCCACGGCCATACCGCCGAGGACGATAAGAGCGAGTAGCAAGCATACCTCGCGCGCCGACCTGCTCCGCGGATCGAGAAGGCCCAGCATGTTGAAGCCGAGGTGGATGAGCGGAAAGGCCAACACATAGGCCACCAGCGGCCCGCTCCAGGATGAGCGGAGGGCTTCTCCTTCGCTGGCAGCGGCAGCTGACAAGGATCTCGCTGTTGTCGCGCCGGGAAAGTGCTCGCGCAACCGCGCTGCCACGATGACGGTCAGGAAGGGGGGGTACCAGAACAAGTCCGGTAAGGATCCCGGCCAAGCCCAGGGAACAATCTCAGCGTACTGGAGCGCCTCCACCAGGTCGGTCGCCGTCCACAGCACCGCCGTCAGCGCCAGCCATCCGTAGGTGCTGCGCCAGCGCCGGCAGGCCGACAAGCGGCGGGCGTGGGCGAAGCGAATCGCAAGGTAGGCATCGAGCACCACATAGAGCAGAAGTGAAGGAACGAAGGTCTGGTACGTCTCGATGTTGACGGTGCTTGGAATGATCACGAAGTAGACCAGCAAGCCGAAGATGAAGAAGATCGTCCCCGCGGACTCGAGACCCCGCAGTGCCCTGCTAGCGTCATACCGCTTCGGCGCATGCGGTCTGGCCTCGATGGCCAGCACGATAGACAAGTAAAAGAACAGGTAAAGGAGGTCCGAGGAGAAATCGATCCAGTCGTACCAGGAGTCCACGGGAACAAGCGCATAGAGCAGCCTCACCGCGACCCAGGAGGTAAAGCCGGCAGACATCAAGTGCCAGAAGCGCCGCTCGGAAACGCGGTCGAGACAACTGAGTCGGTATTCGAAAGCCAGAATCGCCACCAGCAGGAGGGGCAAGTCCGCGTAGAGGTCGGCGTAGACGAAGGTGTGCTCGGCTGAGAGCACCGGTGCCAGGTAGGGGATGACGAGCAACAAGAGAACGATCAAGCCAATGCGAACGATCGGATCCCTACCCAGCGTCTTCCACATCTCAGTGCGAACGGCCTCTCCATCGCCGCAATCCTCTCCACTCCGGCGTCACTGCCACCAGGGCGCCCGGAACCTGGTCGATCAAGGTAGCGTCGGAGATACAGTTGCCGAGGTCGACCCCATCGGGGCTGAAGGTCACCACCCGTAGGTAATTCCCCGTCAGGCCGCTCCAGGCCAGCCCCTCCGCATGTGGCTCCGACGTCTCCCAGAGCACGGGCAGGGTGCGGCCGAGGAATCGGCGGCGGAAGTCGCGCTCCAGGCTCGCTCCCAGTTCGTGCATTCGCGCACTGCGGTGGCGAGCGACGGGCGGGGATACCTGCGCCGGCAGCGCAGCGGCGGCCGTGCCCGCCCTGGCCGAGTAACGGAAAACGTGCAGCCGGGCGAACCCCGTCTGTTCGACGAAGGCCAGAGAGTCGGCGAACTCCGCCTCGGTCTCACCGGCAAAGCCGACGATCAGATCGGTGGTCACTGCAAGATCCGGGATGGCGGCCCTGGCTTGCTCGAGAAGCGTCGCGAAGCTTCTCTGGTCGGTGCGACGGGCCATTCTCCGAAGGGTAGTGTCGCAGCCACTCTGCAGCGGCAGGTGCAGGTGAGGAAGCAAGCGCCGGTCCTGCCAGAGACCAAAGAACTCCTCGTCGAGGTCCCATGGCTCCAGCGACGAAAGGCGCAGCCGCGGGACGCGGGTGCCTCGAAGAATCGCCTCTACCAGCCCTCGCAATCCTTGCTCATTCCCCAGGTCGTGACCCCAGGAGCCCAGGTGAACGCCACTGAGCACCACCTCCTGATAGCCGAGATCCACCAGTTGCTCGATCTCGGCAACCACCTCCTCGATGGGCCGGCTGCGGGCCTCACCGCGGGCCACAGTGACGATGCAAAAGGTGCAGCGGTTATCACAGCCATCCTGGACCTTGACGAAAGCTCGCGTACGGCCGCGGCTCTCGGCGCTTGCTGCCGGGGGCATCTTCATGGCGGCCGCTTCAGGTTCCATCGCCGACGGCTGCACACTGGCATCGGGAGCAAGTGACAGCGGAGAGGCATCGTCATCCGGGATGGGCTCACCGTCCCCCAGCAGGCCCGCTCGCTCGAGTAGCTGCGGCAGGTCGTCCTTGTCACGATTGCTGACAATCAGATCGACCCCGAGGGCCTCGACCTGGCGGCAGGAAAGTTCGGCGTAACAGCCGGTGACAACTACGGCCGCCGACGGACTGGCCCTGCGGAGCTGGCGGATGAGCTTGCGTGACTTGCGGGCGGCGACGTGCGTCACCGCACAGCTGTTGAAGACATACAGGTCGGCAGGCTCGCCAGGGCCGACGATGCGGTGGCCCCGGCCAGCGATGCGGCGCGCCATCTGTTCAGCTTCGCCGATGTTCAGCCGGCATCCGATGGAGTCGATGCGAACTCGCATGAAACAGCGCCCACTTTCGAACCTCGCCAGCAGGGCGATCATAACCCGCATTGCTCATCGCGCTTCGTGGTGAGGGACACGACTAGGCAGCACGCTCACCCGTATCGAGTCGCCGGCTTGTATCCGGTCGACGGCTCGCTGTCCGCGCACAACTCTGCCCAGCGCCGGATTGACGCCGGTAAGCTGCGGCTCCGGCCCATGGACGATGAAGAACTGGCTGGAACCGGTGTCTCTGCCGGACAGGGTCAGGCCCACCGTTCCCCGGCGGTAGGCCACCGGCGTTTCCTCGTTGCGCAGCGCTCCCGGGGCGCTCCCGTAGCCGGTCGCCGTCGGGTCCCCGGCCTGGATCATGAAGTCCGGGACCGCCCGATGGAAGAGAACGCCGTCGAAGAAACCCTCCCGTGCCCGACCCAGCATCGCCAGGACCGCCAGAGGCGCCCACGACGGCTGCAGCTCGATCTCGAAGCTTCCGCGAGGCGTTTCGAACAGTAGGTGTGGCGGGGTTGCCCGGAGCACCTGTAACCCGGCGGCGAGTGTGCGGTAGCCGGCGAGGGTAGCGCCGGTATCCAACGGCCCCAGCACCCTGTTGGCCTCGACCTCTTCCCGCTCCCACCTCGATGGATCCGAGGCCACGTCGGGCGGTGTAGTTCGACGCAGATACCGGAAGGTCCACAGCCGCACGACACGATCCTCCCCCTTCAAAAGCAGGCCGGAGCGATCCTTCAGGAGCGATGAGGCGACGACCCCGAGGGCGTCGAGGGCCAGCAGCCGGGGCTCGAGCGCATTGGCGCTTTGCAGGGCAAGCTGGGCCTGCCAGAGAGCTTCTCCCCAGGGCACCTCTCCCTCGTGGGTCGGAGGAAGGGTGCCGGCGCTGGCGAGCAGTCCGGTGACTTCGGCGGCCACCCCCTGCAGCGCCGGCTGCCCAGAAGCGAGCAGCTGCCGGGCCCCGCGGCCTGCCCGGGCAGGATCGTGCAGCTGCCACTGCCGCAACGCCTCGGCCTGGGCCGGCAGGGGTCCTGCTCGTGCCAGCAGCGCCAGCCACGCCGCAGCCTGCCGATCCTCTGCCACTGCCAGGGCTTGCACTACCGCCGCCGCCTCCAGGGGCGCCTCGCTCAGCTCGGCGGGTAGCTCACCTCCTCCAACGACCTTCGCCGCCGGACTGCCAGCGATCCCGTAACGGTCCCGCAACGAGGGCAGAACCTGGCGCACGGTATCGGTGCCAGCTGCCGCCAGGGCTGCGACCGAAGCCGCTCGCACCGCACCGTCGGGGTCCTTCAGCACCCGCCGCAAGCGATCCAGCGCCACCGGCCAGCTGCGGGCCAACTTCCCCAGCGCCGTCAGGGCCAGCCGTTGCAGATGAGGGTTTCTCCCCATCGAGGCGCGAAGCACCGCTGTCACCACCTCTTCATCGGCGTCTTGATTCTTTTCCCATGCGGCGGCCAGCCAGGCGAGGGCTTCGGCGGCCACCCGCCAGTCCACATCCGCCAGCAAACGCACCGCGTGCGCCTGGGCGGCCGCCAACGGTGCCGAGCGCAAGCCGCGCACGGCCGCAGCCCGCACCGCTGGGTCGGGATCATCGATGAGACGCACCAGTGACGGTTGGGCGTTGGGATCGGCAAGCCAGCCGAGCGCTTTCACCGTCGCCAACCGTACCTCTCGATGAGAAGAGCTGAGGAACCCCAACAGGGGCTCGGAACCAGCTCCGGGGATCCGCCACCAGGCCCCTAGCGCCGCCGCTTGCAGCTGTGCCGGTTGTTGCGCCCCCTGGCTCAGCAACGCGGCTAGCGGCGCTTTCCCCGCCGCATCGGCGACCATGCCGATCGACCACGCCGCCTGGGCGGCCACCGCGACTACCGGATCGGTCAATAACGCAGCCAACGCCTCGGTGGCGCGGGTGCGCAGGGAGGGGGCCGCACGACCGGCCAGATCCATCTCGATGAGACCGAGGCCGAAGGCGGCCAGCGCCCTCACCGGCGGCGCGGGATCCCGAAGCAACTCCAGCAACCGGGGCACCCCCCGGGGCAGCCCCACCCTACCGATCGCCAGTGCGGCGCGGGCGCGCACCGTGGGATCTTGGTCCGAGGTCAAGCGCAGCAGGTCAGCGCTCAATTCCCGCCGATCCTCGGCAAACAGCAAGGTGGCAGCAACATCGAGGTCGGCCGGAAGCGCCAGGGGCAGGTCGGCTGGCTGGAACCCTTCCGGCGAGCCTCCGCCGAGCTGCACGGGCCGGGTTGCGGTGCCGGAGGTCGGCAGGGCCACGAGCAGGCAGGAAAGCAAAAGCGCGGGCAGGCGCAAGGCAGCCCACCCAACCTCGATGGGCCCGCGGGTCAGTGCTCGGTACACTTTCGATGACACCTTCGCAAGAATCAACGCCGTCGCGCTCACCAGCCTGCATTGCTCATCGTGCTTTATCCGCGCGACCCTTGCGCCCGCTCGCTTCACGAGCCGTTGAGAAGTTCGGGCTAGCGCGCATTTCTCAACGGTTTTGGTCGCGAGGGTGTGGGAAAGGGCGCGGGCGCAAGGCGCGCGCAGGGAGGGCACCGGAGGCGTATTGGACAATACGTCGAGGAGCCCGAGCAAGCGCAACGCAGCGAGCGCGCCCTTTGCCGCGCCCGCAGCAGCAATCCGTTGAGATATGCGGGCTAGTAGCCCTCGAGCGTCTCGGCTTCGCGAACGATGATATAGGTTCCGTCGTGGTCCACCAGGCGGCCACGGCGGAATTCATTGAAGATCGTGCTGGTGGTCTCACGGGTCGATCCGATCAGCTGCGCCAAATCCGTCTGCGTCAGGTGCATGCCGATGCGGGTGCCACCAGGCATTGCTTCACCGAACCGTTCCGCAAGTTGTGCCAAGGTGTGGGCAAGACGGGCGCGCACATCCTTGAAGAGGAGATCCTGGATCTTGATCTCGACACGACGCAGCCGGGCACCGATCAGCTTCACCAGCCGCAGAGCCAGGGTCGGATGCTGGACCAAGAAATGCTCGAAAGGCCGCTGCTCGAAGGCGCAGACGACCACTTCCTCGAGGGCCTCGGCCGCCTCCTGGCGAAGCTCCTCGCCAGCGATGGCCAGCTCTCCGAAAACGTCCATAGGGCCGAGCACGGCCAAGGTGATCCCCCGGCCATCATGAGACACCCGCGACAACTTCACCGATCCGGCCTTGAGCAAGAAGATACGGTCGCTATTCTCTCCCGCCCGGTAGATGGGCTGGCCGCGCTCCACGACCAAGGTTTCAGAGAACTGGCTGAGCTCCTCGATCTCCGCCTCCGACAGGCAGGCCAGGAGGTCGAGTCGCTTTCGATGCAGGGCCTGCGATCCGGCCTTTTCCAAGGTCATTCTTTTCCCTAACTCGGAACTCTCACTGGCCATCTAGGCCACATCGCGATCAAGACCGGTGAGAATCCGGGCTAGCCCGCATTTCTCAACGGCTCGCGGCCCTTGCGCCCGATCGCTTCACGACCCGTTGAGAAGTTCGGGCCGCTCACCGAATAGGGTGGTGATGGTGATGAAATCGATGCTGGCGCGGGGAGTTCGGCCCGTCAAGAGACGGGCGGTGGGTGGGCTTCAGCTTGCTTACGGTTGCCGAATGGCCCGCTGTCCATGGAGAAGCGCACCCGTCTAGCGACGGCGATGGAGATGCTCACAAGATCCAGCCCGACAACAGGGCGCCGATCACCGCCAGGGGCACCGCGTAGCGCACCCACATGTACCAGGCACCGACCCACCGAGGCAGGTTGCCGGTGGCGCTGGCGAGCTCGGCTTGAGCCTGCCTGCGCCCCAACCCCCAGGTGAGGGCGGCGAGGGCGACGACACTACCGGCCGGTTGCATCGTCGAGCCCCAGATCAGGTCGCTCATGAACAGGTAGTGCTGGGACAGGGTCGCCGGGATTCCGAGCACCACGAGAATGACCGACAGCCACCAGGCCGTGCGCCGGCGCGACCAGCCCCGCTCGTCAGCCAGCGAGCCTACCAGTACCTCTACGGCTGCGACCCCCGAAAGAAACGCCACACAGCCCAGGCCTGCGAAGAAGACCACCGCGAACACCAGGCCGCCGGGCATGGCCGCACAGGCCTCCGGCAAGACCTGAAAAAGCAACGGCGGCCCGCCTGTAGGCGACAGGCCGGTAGCGAAGACCGCCGGCATCACGGCGAAGGCGGCCAGCAGGCTTGCCGCAACGTCTCCCACCGCCGTGGTGACGGCGCGCTGCGCCAGGCTACCGGTGCGCGGAAGATATGAGCCGTAGATGACGAAGAATGTGCCTCCGAGCCCGAGCGAGAAGAAAGCCTGGCCGACGGCGGAGAGGATCGCTCGGGGCGTGATCTGGGACCAGTCGGGGATCAGCAGATAGGTGATTCCCGCCCACGCCCCGGGTAAGGTCACCGCGCGGATGACCAGCACCACCATCAAGACGCCGAAGGCCGGCACGAACCAGCGGCTCACCCGCTCGATGCCCACCCGTACCCCACGAGCCACGACCTCGGCCGAGGCGACGGCCACCAGAGCCGCACAGAGGATCTGTGCCGGCCAGTTGGCGTGCAGCTTGTCGAAGGTCGCGGCGGAGAAATCCTCGTTCCACCCCAGCAGGGTCGCCAGCGACAAGGCCAGGTAGGCGAGGATCCAGCCCACCACCACCAGGTAGTAGGACATGGCGATGCCGACGCCGAAGTAGAGTACCTTGCCCAGCACGCCGCCCCCGGGCAGGCCGGCCCGCGAAAAGGCGCGCAACGGGCCACAGCCAGTGTGCCGGCCGAGGGCCATCTCCGCCATCAGGGCCGGAATCCCGACAACGGCGACGATGGCGAGGTAGAGAAGCAGAAAGGCGCCGCCGCCGAACAGCCCCATCATGTAGGGGAAGCGCCAGACATTGCCGAGCCCGATGGCTACACCCAGCAGCGCCAGGGTGGCACCCCAAGAAGAGGAAAAGGTCTCCCTGTCGCTGCTCAGCGCGGATCTTGCCTCATCGTTCATTCGTCATTTCTCGCATCGGTGAGGTCGGTAGTGGGGGAGTCTACCGCGCGCCTCTCGTGCCCGCAGCAGGAGGGCGATGATAGATTCCTGCGGCAGGTGAGAGCGATCCGGAAGGCGGCTCGAGAATCATCTCCAGCGAGCCAAAAAAGTTGTTGACAGAATTCAAGGAACGGCTATGGTAGTCGCGGCTCGGGTGAACGCCCCGGCCGAGCGGCGGCAGAGCCGCTGATCCGTTGAAGGCAGCGTGGAAACGAAGGTTGCAAAGGCCTCGTGCCGGAGCGACAGACGAGAAAGCGCCTGCTGGAGGAGAAGCGATACTCTGGCGTTGGGAGGCCGATCGCGGCGAGCGCCCGAGCCGCTTTTTCTCTAGCCCGCATTTCTCAACGGGTCGTGAATCGAGCGGGCGCCCCGGCC
>JBHHYG010000037.1:0-16654 GCA_046757445.1 Acidobacteriota bacterium | reverse complement strand
CGTCATCGCGGCCCTGGCGCTCGCGCAGCCGCGACCCGTTGAGAAATGCGGGCTAGTACCGTGGTCAGAACTGCGGGCTTTTGCTGCATGATAGAATCGCCCTCACGATTCGCCCGGCCAGCTCGTGGGAGTCGGGCTAGGGGTGTTTTGCTGACTTATCTTGTGTACTGATGATCATCAGCAAGGTTCAATCTTTACATCTATGTACAGCTGATGTAGCCTGCTAAATGCTAGTGATCTTTATCTTGAGGAGGAGTGGTCTACCCTGCTCGCCCGCAGACGCAGGCAACGGTAAGGGGACATAGAGATGGGACAAGCAGATGGGCGAGCCCAGAGGCAAGCTCGAGCAGCTGATCGCTGATCTCGAGGCCAAAAAGAGCGAGAAGCTGGCGGCCTTGAAGGAATACGACCTCATGCTGCCGCACTTGTACCGGAGCCTGCAGGCTCTGGACGAGGCGGGCATCGTGGAGTCTGAGGGGCCGGCAGAGGCACCTCCGGTGGAGCAGCCGGTAGCTGCGCCGGAGCCGGTCGCCGAAGAGGCGGAAAAGGTCCCCGAGCCGGCGCGCCGCTCTATCGCCTCGCTGGTCGGCGACGACCCGGCCGCGGCCAAGGGGAAAGGGAAGTAACTGCCGGCCAGGATTAGAGACTCTTCCCCTGCGCGCGGCTCGATTTCATCCGCCTACTGGTATCTGAGACTGCCCCTGGAATGGAAGATCGCGGCGAATCACGGGACGAGGCCGTACGAAGGCACAATGCCCACGCGGTGCTGGCCGTGGTGTTGGCCGTGGCGGCGGCGCTTGCCGCTGGCTGGCAGGTGCTGGAGCGAGGCTACCGCGGGTTTCCCCTGATCATATCCTTGTCGGCGTTGCTGCTGCTGCTCCTGCCCTACTTCTTGTTCGGGCTCACCGGCCTCGGCGATTGGCTGAAGCGTCGCCTCGCGCAGCGGCCGGCGGCGGTTGTCGCCTTCGCTTCCTTGCTCCTGGCTCCCTACCTGATCTACGGTCCGGCCACCGGCGCATTCTCTCTCCGCTCTCTGGTCGTGCTGGCGGGGTTCATTCTGCTGCCCACGACGCTGCTACTGGTGGCCCGCAGGGCGAGCGGCAGACCGTCGCGCCACGACCCCGGCCTGTTCGACGCCTTGGCAGTTCTTGCCATATGGCTCCCCTTCGACTTCCGCTGGATGAGGCAAGTCTGGGTGTGGCCGCAAGGGATGGGATCGTACATCTTCAACGCTGTCCTCGCCGTTGACCTGGCGATTCTGCTCTTCGTCTGCTTGCGTGGGTTCGAGGGCGTCGGCTATCGGTTCCGCCTGCGACGCTCCGACGCGGCGGTCATCGCCGTCAACTTCCTGGTTTTTGCGGCCATCGCCATCCCGTTGGGAATGTCGATCGGTTTCCTCGAGTTCCATCCACGCGGCTCCGGGCTGGTGGATTTTGTCGGCACCTTCACCAGCATCTTTCTGCTCATCGGCATCCCCGAGGAGCTTCTCTTCCGCGGCCTGATCCAGAATTTCCTCCAACAGCGGTTGCGGCGGGAGTGGCTCGCCCTGGCGCTGGCCGCCGTGATCTTCGGGGCGGCCCACCTGAACAACGGCCCCTTTCCGAATTGGAGATACTTCGTCCTCGCTTCGATCGCCGGGGTCTTCTACGGACGTGCCTATCGCAGCTCGGGCGGGATCGCGGCGTCGGCATGTGTCCACGCGCTCGTCGATACCGTCTGGGGGAAGCTCTTCTAGCCCGCATTTCTCAACGGGTTGCGTCGCGAGGGCGTGGGAGAGGGGCGCGCCGATGGCGTTGCGCTTGCCCCGAGGGGTGGAGGTATGTACGGGGCTTGCGGAGAGGCGACTCGCTGCGCTCGCCCTTTCCGGGCAAAGCCTCCCCGCAAGCCCCCGTACGTACCTCTCCCGGCGCGGGCCTCGCCACGGCCTGGCGACGAAACGCGATCGGAGGCGCGCTACCAGAGCGAGTCGACCATCTGCAGGACGGTCTCGCTAGCGAGGCGCGTCATACAGCGGTGATCCAGCGGGCAGCGATGGGCATGGCAGGGCTGGCAGAAGCAGCCTGCTTGAGCTACCCGCACCTGCGGCCCGTGAGGACAGGTTCGCTGCGGATCGGTGGGCCCGAAGACGACCACGGTCGGGCAGCGCAGGGCGGCGGCCAGATGAGCGGCACCGCTGTCGTTGCTGACGACCACGCGACAGCGCATCAAGGCCGCTGCCAAGTCGACGAGGTCGGTGCCAACCAGATCCAAGCATTCCGCCTTGCATGCCGCCCTCACTTCCTCGGTCACTGGAAGGTCGTTGGTGCTGCCGAGCAACACCGGTCGGGCATGCCATCGCTCGGCCGCGGCCGAAGCCAGGGCAGCGTAGGCTGTTGCGGGCCACCGTTTTGACGGCCCGTTGGCGGCGCCGGGAACGAGACCGAGAAAATCGCCGGCCGCCGGAAGCAGATGACGCGCACGCTCCCGCATCTGCGGGCTCGGTTCGAGCAAGCCATCATCGGCTCGTGGTGCCTCGATATCGAGCGATGGCAACAGCCCAGCGAAACGGTCGGCGTCATGGATGCGATGATGGAAGGGAATGCGGGTGACAGCATCGGTGAGCAACCAGGCGCGGCCATCGGTGGCGTAGCCGACACGCTTGGGGATGCCGGCGAGGGTACTCAGCAGGGCCGGCTCGAAGGCGTTCGGCAACAACAAGGCCAAATCGGGTCGGCGACGACGAAGCACGGCGACGATGGTGGTCGCATCCCATAGCCCGGGCAACCCCCTCCTGCGACCATAGGGAATGTAGGAGGTCTTAAGGCCCACCGAGGCCAGCAGCCCGGCGAACCGCTTCTTCCCCCACAGTGTCAGCCGCCCGGGGAAGGCCCGCTCCAGCGCCCTGAGAATCGGTATCGACATCACCGTGTCGCCGAGCCAGCTCGGCAAGCGCACTAAGCATCCACCGCTCATTGCGGGCGTGTCCTCCAGCGGTCGTGAAGCCAGAGCCATGCCTGGGGGTGTTGCCGAATGTAGCTTTCCACTCTGGCGGTGGCCAGCTCCATCACCGCGCTCGCGCTTCCCTCCAGCTCGAGCGGTGGCTCGAGGACAAAGCGGTAGCGCCGCCCTTCGGGCACTGCGAACGACGGCAACACTGGGGCTCCAGTCCGCAAGTGCAGCTGCGCGAGAAGCCGGCTGGTGGCCGCTGGCTTACCGAAGAAGGGTACGAAGCTGGCATGGGCACGCAGGGTATTTTGGTCGATGAGAATGGCAACCGCCTCTCCATTCCGCAGTGCGCGAAGTGCTCCTCGGACCGCATCGTGCTTGTAGATCACGTGGTTGCCGGTGCGGGTTCGAAGATCGACGATAATCTTCTCCAGCTCCGGATTCCCGATGCGCCGGGCAATGACGTGCAGGCGCACCCCCAGCATCCCCAACGCCAACCCCATGAGTTCCCAGTTGCCGAAATGAGCGCCGGCCAGCAGGGCACCGCGTCCACGTCGAAGCTCCCGCTGCAACAAATGGAGGCCGGTGAACTCTCCGACGCTGGTCATGTTCCCATTGCGGAGGGCCGGACTCCACAGCAACTCGACGGCGGTTCGACCGACCTGGCCAAAGGCCTGACGGGCAAGCCTTCGTCGCTGTCTCGGGGGGATGTGAGGCAACACCTCGGCGAGGTTTTGCTCCGCCACGTTCCGGTGGCGGGCATCGATTGCCCAGGCAAAGTATCCGAGCATGCGTCCCAGTGTGCCGGCGGTGGCGAAGCTCAACTTGGGTACCAGCTTGAGAGCCGCCCGCGCACTGGTTCCAGTAAAGCTCAATGGGCCTGCTCTGCAGTGTTGCCTAGGCGTCGAAGCAGCCAACTGAGCACGGTTTCCGGCGTCTGTGGCCGCAGACGGTAGCGCCAGACAAAAAGAGGCAAATCAAGCGCCTGTGAGCCGATGCGTACCGCATCCTTCTCCGTCGTGATCAGTCCCGCCGCCCCGGCAGCACGAGCGGCATCAGCTACGCGCGCAAGACCGGATGGCCGGAAGAAATGATGATCGGGGAAGCGGTGATGGCCCGCCAGCTCGATCCCGGCGGCGGAGAGGCCATCAAAGAATCGTTGTGGCCTGGCGATGCCAGCAAAGGCATAGAGCGGACGGGGGAGTTGCGCCGGGGACAGGGCGAGCACCGCGGCCGGCTCCAATCCGCGAGCCGGTGCACCCGAGACGTCGTCAGCCGCCCGGCTCCGGCCGTAGTCATTGAATGCCCAGGCCAAAGGGGGCATGGAGCGGAGACGGAACACAGGTCGATCCGGGTACCGTTGTTCGAGCACCTCCGCGGCGACAAGGTCGTCACCCACGAGGAGGAAAGCATCGGCTCGTGCAGCGGCCCTGTGCCGCTCCCGCAGCCTTCCTGCCGGCACCGGAGCGTCGCACCAGAAGGGTGCGGCGCTGTCCACCACCAGGCAATCAGCCTGGCGCGATACCCGCAAGTGCTGAAAGGCGTCGTCGAGGACGAAAACGTCGACGCTGGCGGCTGCGAGCGCCAGCTCTGCCGCCCGTTCACGGTGTGCTGCAACGGCGACAACGGCGGTGGGGAACAGGCGAGCCAGCCATGTGGGTTCGTCGCCTGCCCGCCGGACGGAAACCAGCGGGCCTCGCCCGTCGCCGTGCGATACCAGCAACGGGGTTCGTCCCCGGCGCCGGTAGCCCCTGCTGAGGATCGCCGGGCGTTGTCCGGCCTCCAGCAGCAGCCCGGTGATGGCCGCTACTGCCGGCGTTTTGCCGCTACCGCCGATGGAGATGCCGCCGACGCTAATCGCTGGCCGCGGCAGCCGATGTACCTCGAGCTGCCCGTGCTGGTAAAGTCGCGCCCGCGCCTCGGCCACCGCTCCCCAGACCCTGGCGAGCTTATTCAGCATCTGCGAAGCGCCCTACGCTTGTGCTGACAGCAGCTGCTCGGCCAGGATGCTTGCTGTGCGCCGACTGGCACCCGCGTCCTTGAGGGCCACCTGTCGGGCCCGTTTGCCCATCTGGCGGCGGCGCTTTTCGTCGGTGAGCATCTCCGCCCACGCGCCACCCAGCGATGCCGCATCGTTAACTTGCAGTGCAGCGCCCGCGCTGCGAAACGCATGGGCCAGCGAGGAGAAGTTCTCCATATGTGGGCCGAAGAATACAGGCTGTCCGTGGGCGGCGGGCTCGAGGGGATTGTGGCCGCCGCTGGACACCAAGCTGCCGCCGACGAAACTGGCGATTGCCAGCCCGTAAGCAGCAGGTAACTCGCCGATGGTGTCGAGCAACAACACCTCGGCATCCTCGGCTCCTCCGCAGCTCCGCCGCCTGCAACGCCAGCCGGCGGCGGCGATCGTCTGGCTAACCTGCTCGAAGCGCTCCGGATGCCGAGGAGCCAGCAATAGACGAACATCCGGGCAGGCGGCACGTGCCATGGCAAAGGCCCCCAGGACCTGTTCCTCTTCACCTGGCATGGTGCAGCCAGCGACCAGTAGCGGGGTCCTGCCGTTGAGCTGGAAGGTTTGGACTAAAGCCTTTGTGGCGACGAGAGGAGCGGCGAGCACAGCCGCGTCGGCCTTGATGTTACCGGTGATGAAGACGCGCTCGGCCGGCAGACCGAGGGCCCTGAAGCGCGCCGCTTCACGCGGGGTACGTGCGCAGACCAGCGTCAATTGAGCGAGCACCTGATGCCACCAGCGGCCCAGGCGATGGTATCGCGAGAAGGATGCTGCCGAGAGGCGCCCGTTGACCAGCGCCACAGGGATCTTCCTGGCGGCGCAGGCACCCAGCAGGTTGGGCCAGATCTCGGTCTCCACCAACAGCAGGGCGCGAGGTCGCAATTCCTGGAGGTAGTGGTTAACGGCCGCGGGTAGGTCGAGCGGACAGTAGAAATGTGCATCGACAACCGCTTCTTTCGCCAGCGCCTGGCCCGTGGCGGTGGTGGTCGACAGCACGGTGGGAACCGCCGGCATTAGCTGACGGAGGTGGCGGACGAGACTGCCGGCGGCCTGTACCTCTCCCACCGAGACGGCATGAATCCAAATGGCTCCAGGATCGAGCTGTCGTAGTTGTGGCGGCACCTTGCCGAGGCGTTGGCCTATTCCGCGAAGGTACTGTCCGCCGCGGAGCAGGTCCCAGGTTGCTCGAGGTAGGTAGGCACACAGGCCCAGCGTGTAGAGCAGGGTGTAGAGAAGGCGCATGATCTCAGGTCGCGGCGAGTGTCGGCATTATAGGGAGCCTCACCCGGGAGGGTCAATCAGATGTTGGCCCGCATTTCTCATCGATTTCCTACTGTGGGCGCGGATAGGCCCGCGTCGACGGCGTTGCGCTGGCTCGGCCTGCTCGACGTATTGTCAAATACGCCTGCGCCCGTGCGCGCCTTGTCCTCGCGGCCCTTGCGCCCGCTCGCTTCCCGACCCGTTGAGAAATGCGGGTCAGACGCCCTCCGACCGGAGTCACTCCACGCCTCCTGCACATGAGACAATCGGGAGCATGCGAGAGCTCTCGTCATCGATGACCGCCAGCAACGGATGGCCGCTGCCGCCGCCCGGGGCCCGCCTCCCGTCCCTGTTGGACCTTCCGGCGAGCGAATGGGGGGAGGCATTGACATCCTGGGTCGATGTTCCCTATCGCATCGATCAACTGGCCAACTGGGTTTTTCGTCATGGCATCTTCGACTTTGCGGCCATGGGCAACGTTCCCATCTCCCTGCGTCAACAGCTTGCCGAGCGCTGCTCGATCGCTCCGGCACCGATAGAAAGTCGCTTCACCTCCGCGGATCGAACCCGACGCTACCTGCTGCGGTTGCCGGATGGACGAAGAATAGAAGCCGTCTACATGCCTTACCGCCGGCGCGCGACCTTGTGCATCTCGTCGCAGGCCGGCTGCCGCTTCGCCTGCGGTTTCTGCCAGACCGGCACCATGGGGCTACACCGCTCGCTGACGGCGGGCGAGATCGTAGGCCAGGTGGTTCGATTGCGCTGGGATCAAGAATCGCTGCAACGTCCCGTGAACGTCGTCTTTATGGGCCAGGGCGAGCCGCTCGACAATGCCCGGGCCGTCTTGCGGGCGGTCGAGGCTCTGCAGGATCCGTTGGGCCCCGATCTCAGTTGGCGGCGGATCACTCTCTCCACCGTCGGGGTGGTACCGGAACTGCGGCGCCTGGCAGGGCTCGGAAGAAAGCGCCCTCGGCTGGCCATCTCCTTGAACGCTACCACTGATGCCCTGCGGTCCCGGCTCATGCCCATCAACCGGAAGTGGCCCATCTCCGAGCTACTGGATGCCGTCAACTGCATCGTCTGGCGAGGGCGTGAGCAGGTGACCTTCGAATATGTTCTTTTGGCGGGCATCAACGATACCTCCGAAGATGCGCGGAGGCTTGGCTCGTTGCTGTCCACACTGCCCGCCAAGGTCAACCTGATTCCCTGGAACCGGGTCGCGGGAATGCCCTACCTGCGCCCGTCGCCGCAAGCCGTGGAAAGCTTCCGCCAGCAAGTTCGCCGAACCGGTCTGGACGTTTTGGTCCGTTACAGCCGCGGCGCCGATATCGCCGCGGCTTGCGGCCAGCTTGCCGCCGGGGCTACGGGCTAAGTCAGGCCAAGCCCTTCTCCGCCAAGTAGCGTGAGAGTTCTTCTCCCTGCTTCTCCACTTTTTCCTTTTGAGCCTCACGGTTGCGGTCGACTCGACGGGCGAGCTCCACGTCCTCGAGCGCCAGTACACGCACTGCCAGATGCGCCGCGTTCACCGCCCCCGACCGGCCGATACCCATGGTGGCGACCGGCACCCCTGCGGGCATCTGCACGGTGGCCAACAGCGCATCGAGCCCCGATAGGGCGGAGGCCACCAGTGGCACGCCGATGACCGGTAGTGAGCTGTGAGCTGCCAGGGTACCAGCAAGGTGGGCGGCCCCGCCGGCGCCGGCGATGAGAACACGCAGGCCTCGCTGAGATGCCTGGCTGCCAAATTCTGCTACCGCCTCCGGATGGCGGTGGGCAGAGAGTATCCGGACCTCGGTCGAGACGCCGTATTGATGCAACACCCGGATTCCCTCGAGCATGAGCTCGAGATCAGAGAGACTGCCCATTACGACGGCGACGGTTGGCTCGGTCATTTGCTCTCATCCTTCACCCGCTGGCCGATATCAGAACGGTAGTGCATGCCCTCGAAGCGAATCTCCTCGATTGCCTTGTAGGCTCTTTCGAGTGCTTCATCCAGAGTATCCCCGAGGCCCGTCACTCCCAGGACGCGACCGCCGGAGGTGACGAAGTCGTGGTTCTCGCGCGCCGTTGCGGCGTGGAAAACGAGCAGGTCGGGCATGTCGGTGAGCTTGTCGAGGCCCACAATGGGCAAGCCGTACGGGCTTCTCCCCGGGTATCCGGGCGCCGCCAGGACGACGCAAGCACAGCTACGCCCCGACCACCGTAAGGATCCTCCTACCTGCTCGCCGCGGGCGATGGCCGCCAGACGTTCAGTAATGTCTTCGTCGAGTAGGGGGAGAACAACCTGGGTCTCCGGGTCGCCGAAGCGGCAGTTGAACTCCAGTACCAGTGGACCCGCGTCGGTGATCATCAGCCCCGCATAGATCACGCCGCGGAACGTCCTTGCCTCCGCTGCCATTCCCTCGATGGTCGGCTGTAGGATCTCCCGGGTGATCCGTTCCGCGAGAGCCTCGTCGACCACGCTTTCCGCTGGCGCGTAGGCGCCCATTCCACCGGTGTTGGGACCCTTGTCGCCATCGTTGGCGGCCTTGTGATCTTGTGATGGCAGCAGGGCCACTGCTTGCTCGCCATCGCAAAGCGCCATGCAGGTAGCCTCGGCACCCTCGACATAGGCCTCCGCCACCACTCTTTCACCGGCGCTGCCGAATGCTCCGTCGACCATGGCGGCAGTGATAGCCGCAACGGCGGTTTCTACGTCCGGGCAAATCACCACGCCCTTTCCGGCCGCCAACCCGTCCGCCTTCACGACCAAGGGAAATCCCCAGGGGGGGTCGGTGACGAATTTGGCCGCGGCTGTGGCATTGTCGAAGACTTCGAAGGGGGCTGTAGGGATCTGGTGGCGGGCCATGAATGCTTTAGAAAAGGCCTTGCTTCCCTCCAGCACCGCGGCACGGCGGGAAGGCCCGAAGCAGGGAATGCCCTGTTCCGATAGCAGATCGGTCAACCCCCCGGTCAACGGCGCTTCCGGCCCTACGACCACAAGATCGACCAGGTTGTCGACGGCGAAAGATGTCAGCGCCTGGGGGTTCCCGGCAGGAGTGCCGAGGCAGGTGGCGATCTCGCTGATACCTGCGTTGCCCGGCGCGCAGTAGAGCTTGTCGACGGCGCTGCTGCGGTGCAGTGCCCAGACCAAGGCGTGCTCACGGCCGCCGCCGCCGACTACGAGAACATCCATTCAAGGCCTGTACCGGGAATTGGCTGGAGAGCTGCCTGTGGCAGGTTAGTGAAGAAAGCAATTATCGCATGTCGGCGGAAGAGCGAACAAGCTACGAAGCTTCCTGTGGCCGTGCCGGCAGCGTTGGTAGACGGTGTGTGAGCAACTGGCGGACCCAAATGGCCAACGGCGGCAGGTAGAGCACGAAACGCACCCAGATCGGCTCCACCCACAGGTTGCTGTCGGGTCCAGCGCCCACCAGGATCCAGTAAGCCAGCGGCGCCAGCAGCGTCAGCAAGATCCATCCAAGGTCGAGGCTAACGGCAGCTAGTGGCAGAGGCCACAGCAAATACCAGGGTTGGATGGCGGGCATGAGCAGAATGGCCGCCTGCAGTAGCCAGTAGCTACCTTGCAGTGAATCGACCCCTCGCTTCCAAAGCGCTTGTAGCAAGGTCAGGCCTAGCACTGCTGCCAGGCCCTTGGCAAGCGGCTGAGAACGGGAGACGAAGCGCAGAACGGCGAAGCCGGCATCATTGAACAGCCATCGGCCGGTGAAATCCAGCCAGGGTTGTAGCAACCCCGCCCCGGCGCTAGCGAAGGGGAGGTAAGCGCCGGCGATGACGCCTGCCATCAAGAGCAGATGCCAGCGAGGCCGGCGGCGCAAGAAGAGTGGCACCAAGACAATCGGCCATGTTTTCAGCAGGATGCCGACCGTGAGAGCCAGCGTCGAACGAGCCGACGCGCTGCGTAGAAGCATGTACACGGACAGCAGCACGGCGGCAATGGGCCAGCTGTCGAAGTGGGCGTTCGAGGCGGCTTCCACTGCTGCTAGCGGGCTCCAGGCGTACAGGGCCACCCTCCATAGGGGCAGCTTCCACTGCTGCAGGCAGGCGAGGAGCAGAATGACGACCAGGAGGTCGCCGACGATTGCCAGCACCTGGAAGGAGATGAGGTCCGGATGGATCCTGTAGGCGAGCGCGAACAGCCACTCGGTCAGAGGTGGGTAGATGGTGCGAATATTGCAATAGTTGATCCTCTCCCACAGCGGGTCACGTAGAGGTGCTAAGCTGGCCGAGGCGGGCGGCTCGCTGTAGGGGTTGAGTTTGGCTGCTTGTACCCGTCCGTCCCAGCGGTAACGGTAAATGTCGTCGGAAAGGCTCGGGGGGACCGCCAGCAGAAAAACGCGCACTAAGATCGCTCCCACGAAGATCACCGCCAGTGCGCGTTGCCTCGTCGGCGGGTCCCAGCCGGGCCATCGACGGTGTAACCAGAAGCACGCCCCGGCGTAGACGCCACCAGCAAGAAGAAGGATGATGATTGCTTGGCGTGGGAACATCCTCAGGTCATTGAGCCAGACGAGTAGAAACACAGCGACTGCCAGGCCCGACCACCAAGCGACGAGCGGCAGGAGTGTTCCCCAGGCGCTGCCGTTGGAGTCCACACCATGACCCCGTTCAGTGCGCAACTCTCCACCTTCGAGCAGCTGCTGCTGGTGGGTTACTTCGCTGTCATGGGGATGTTGGCAATCTACGGTCTCCATCGTCTTTTCCTGGTTTGGTTGTATCAACGACATCGCCGTACTGTTGCTGCCCTGCCCGCGGAGGTGACTGACTGGCCCTCGGTCACAATACAGCTGCCGATCTTCAACGAGATCTACGTCGTCGAGCGCCTCCTCGAGGCCGTGTCGCGCATCGACTACCCAGCCGAGCTACTGGAAATTCAAGTGCTCGACGACTCTACCGATGAGACACGCTCGGTGGTAGCCGCGCAGATCGATCGCCTGCGAAAGCAGGGGCTCAGCATCACCCACCTCCACCGCACCGATCGCACTGGCTACAAGGCGGGAGCCTTGGCAGACGGCCTGGAGAAGGCACGAGGGGAGTTCATCTGTGTCTTCGACGCTGATTTTCTCCCAAAGGCCGACATCCTGCGGTGCACCCTGCCATATTTCCACGATCCTCGCGTTGGCATGGTGCAAGTGCGCTGGGAGCATCTCAATCGTGAATACTCATTGCTGAGCCGGGTACAGGCGATTCAACTGGATGCCCATTTCGCTATCGAGCACGCGGCGCGTAACCGCTCTGGCAGGTTCTTCAACTTCAATGGTACCGCTGGAATCTGGCGCCGCGTCACTATCGAGGACGCTGGCAATTGGCAACATGACACTCTGACCGAGGATCTCGACCTTTCCTATCGGGCTCAAGTTCGCGGTTGGCGCTTCGTCTACCTGAATGACGTGGAAGCCCCAGCAGAGTTGCCGGTGGAGATGAGTGGCTTTCGAAGCCAACGACATCGCTGGACCAAGGGGGCAGTGCAAACGGCTCGCAAGATGCTCGGGAGGATCTGGCGCAGCGGGGTCCCCATGCGGGCGAAGATCGAGGCCACCTTTCATCTAACCGCGAACATCAGCTATCCGCTCAACCTCTGCCTGGCAGCCCTCATCTTCCCGGCCATGTTGGTTCGACTGCGCACCGGTTTCGAGCAATTCCTCGTGCTCGACGTGCCGGTCTTTCTCTGCGGTACCGGCTCGGTCTGTCTCTATTATCTGCTGGCACAACGGGAACTGAATCGCTCCTTGTGGCGGGCCGTCCTGCGGCTTCCTATGGTGATGGCGATCGATACCAGCATTTCCCTGAACAACACCATTGCGGTGCTGGAGGGATTCCAGCGCCGTGCAGGTGAGTTCGTGCGTACACCGAAGTTTTCCATCGCGGCAGGTCGGAAAAGCTGGCACAAGCGGATCTATCGCGGACGCGATAGCTGGCTGTACTGGGCCGAGCTGGCCATAGGCCTGTACTTCAGCGTCGCCTTCATGATCGCCGTTTACCTGCGGATGTGGCCTGCTTTGCCGTTCCTGTTGCTGTATCAAGGAGGTTACCTCTACACGGGGTTGTTGTCTCTTTCGCAGCGGCGCCAGTCGGCGCGGCCACCGACGATGGCCAGCGCCCAGGTAATCTGCTAGCCTGCCACTCGACACCCCCCATCCGCCCGCAACGAGGGACGGCACTCCCGTGGTCGATGTGGTGATTGCCGCTGCCGGTAGCGGACGCCGGCTCGGGTCCAGGCTACCCAAAGCTTTCCTTGAAGTCGCGGGTTCGACCCTCGTGGCGCATTCTCTCCGCCACGTCAGGGCGGTAGAACCGCGCCGAGTCTTGGTGACGGTCCCGGCCGAGCCAGAGGGGCGCTGGAAGAGGCTGCTCGGCCGCTTACAATTGGGTGTCGAACTGCGGGTTGTGACGGGTGGAGAAAGCCGGCAAGCTTCGGTCTTTTCGGCTCTCCAGGCTCTGCGTCAGTGCGCCGAAGAGTCTGCTGAACCCTTGCCGGATCTGGTTTTGGTGCACGATGCTGCTCGACCCTGTGCCAGCGCTGCCCTCTGGCAGAGGGTGAAGTGTGCCGCAGGCCGTTGCGGGGCGGCGATTCCGGTGCTGGCGGCGGTGGACTGCCTGAAGCGGGTAGCGGCAGACGGCAGTGTCGAGGTCACCGTCGATCGTCAGGGGCTGATGCGGGCCCAGACGCCTCAGGGCTTCCGCTTCGACTGGCTTTGGGAGGCGCACCGGCGGGCAGCAGCGGCACGCTTTGCGGCTGCCGACGATGCCGCACTGGTGGAAAGACAGGGCCATGAAGTGGGTACGGTGGAGGGAGAAGCGACCAATCTGAAGGTGACCACCGAGATCGATCTCCAGGTCGTTGGTCCATGGTTGGCGAGAGACGCCGGCAGTGCGGCGGAGGTTGGAACGAGCGAGAGGGAGGATGTAGGGGAGGGCTCCCGATTGCGCGTCGGTCACGGCTATGACATCCACCCTCTGGTGAAAGGGAGGAAGCTCGTGCTCGGAGGAGTCGAGATCCCCAACGAACGCGGGCTCGCTGGCCACTCCGATGCCGACGCCCTTGCCCACGCCGTCGCCGACGCTCTTCTGGGTGCCGCAGCTCTGGGCGATATCGGTCAGCACTTTCCTGGGGACGATTCTCGATGGCGGGATGCTGACAGTATGGAACTACTGCAGACGGTGAAAGTTCGGGTACACGAGGCCGGCTATCGACCGAGCAGCGTCGACGCTACGCTGATCGCCGAGAGCCCCGCGCTTGCGCCCCACTTGCGCCGTATGCGGGAGCAGCTGGCGGCCTCTCTAGGGCTGCCGTTGACGGCGGTGAGCGTCAAGGCCACCCGTGCCGAGGGGATCGGCGGCCTCGGGCGTGGAGAGGGAATCGCGGCCCATGCCGTCGCACTGCTGATCAGAGCGTAGCGATGGCCACCACGATCTCCGCAGGCCGTGGTCCACGGCTACGCTTTGCCCCTAGCCCGACGGGGCACCTGCACGTCGGCAACGCCCGCACAGCGCTCATCAACTGGCTGGTCGCGCGTCGTAGCGGAGGGTGTCTGGTCCTGCGGATCGAGGACACCGATCCGGACCGTCAGACTTCCGGCACCGAGGCGACGATTCTCGAGGACCTCACTTGGTTAGGGCTGGATTGGGATGAGGGGCCCGACAAGGGCGGCGCCTATGGTCCATATCGGCAATCGAAGCGCTTTCATTTCTACCAGGAGGCGGTGGACTCGCTGTTGAAGGAGGGCTCCGCCTACCTGTGCTTCTGCAGCCGGGAAGCGATTGAGGCGGCGAGGGTGAAGGCACGGGAGCGTGGCTTGACCTTTCGCTATCCGGGCACCTGCAGGAACCTGTCCACAGCCGAAGTGGAGCGTCGGGCCGCCGAAGAAAGCTCGGTCGTGCGCTTCCGGGTTCGAGGCCAGGAGGTTCGCTTCGTCGATGGCCTTCGGGGCGAGATCGGTGTAGCGGTGGACCAGATCGGTGATTTCATCCTGTTGCGGTCCGATCGTAGTCCTACCTACAACCTGGTCTGCGTGGTCGATGACCATGCCATGTGCATCGACCACGTCATCCGTGGCGAAGACCACCTCTCGAATACCCCGAGGCAGATACTTCTATACCGGGCCTTGGGCTTCTGCCCGCCCGCCTTCACGCATTTGCCGCTCGTTCTGGGTGCTGATCGCGGCCGGCTGTCGAAGCGTCACGGGGCAACCAGCGTGGCCGAGCTTCGTGCTGCGGGTATCCTGCCGGCCGCACTGTGTAATTTTCTTGCCTTGCTCGGGTGGAGTGCGCCTGCCGGACGAGAGGTGTTGTCGCTGGAAGAGCTGAGGAAAGCCTTCCAAATAGATACGCTGGCTTCTGCCAATGTGGTCTTCGATGTCAGCAAGCTGGAGTGGCTCAATAGCCAGCATCTGAAGCGCCTGTCGGCCGAGGAGGTGGTGGCCGCCGCTGCGCCGCATCTGCAACAGGCCGGGTATCCGCTGCCGACCTCTGGCGAGAACCGCAGGTGGTGGGGGCAACTGATCGACCTCGTGCGCAGTGGTTGCCGGCGTCTCGATGAGCTGCCGGCCGCTGTCGATCCCGTCTTGCAGCCCGATCTCGAGGCCATCGGCCGTGAGCCTACGCTCAGGACCGCGCTCACGGGTGACCGCGCCGAAGCGGTGCTGAGAGCTTTTGCTGCCGCCAGCGATGATGGGGAGCTTGGCAGCGAGGGCAGCTACAGGTCGGCGGCACAACGCATCGGCCGATCAACCGGGGCACGGGGTCGAGAGCTGTTTCACCCCTTGAGGGTGGCGATAAGCGGTGACCAGACCGGACCGGAGCTGGCGCGCCTTGTGCCGATCATCGAGAGCGGCGCGAGGTTGCCTCTGCACCCGCCTGTATTGAGTGTGGCGGAGCGGATCGCGCAAGCCATGGAGGTGGTCGGCCTGGATCATGACTGAATGGTTATGGGGCGTGCGGGCCGTCCGGGAGGCACTGCGAGGATCCAACCGTAACGTCCAGGAGGTGTGGATCGAGGCAGTCGCCGGAGGCCGAGCGCCGGGCGACGTCGTCGACGCGGCAAACCGCAGCGGTGTGCGCCTGCGTCGGGTGGATGCCCGTACATTTGCTGGGCTGGGGTTGCCTGATGCGCGGCGGGTGGCTGCAAAATGTGGGCCTTTCCAGTATCGGAACGAGACGGATCTACCTCGCGCAGATCGCTCTGATGGTCGTGCTGGATCATCTCCAAGATCCCAACAACCTCGGAGCCATCATTCGCACTGCCGAGGCGGTGGGTTGTGCTGGCGTTTGCATTCCCCGTCGCCGTGCCGCCGCTGTCACTCCTGCCGTGGTTAGGGCTTCGGCGGGAGCCACCGAGCACGTGCCGGTTTTCCGTGTTGGCAACATCTCGCGCACGATCGAGCGCCTCAAGCGGGTTGGCTACTGGGCCGTGGCGCTCGATAGTGCGGGGGATCAGCACTGGGACCAGGTGGACTACAGCACATCTATCGCCCTGGTGGTCGGCGCGGAGGGAAAGGGTTTGCATCGGTTGGTTCTCAATCGATGCGACCACCGGGTTGCTCTACCGATGCTCGGAGATGTCGCTTCACTCAACGTCAGCGTCGCCTTTGCCGTCGTTGCTTAGGAGGCCCTGCGCCAGCGCCAGTCTTGCCAGAGTCGTGGCGAGCACCTATAGTTCTGGTGTTGGAGTGCTGGCGTAGCTCAGAGGCAGAGCGGCTGATTTGTAATCAGCGGGTCGGAGGTTCGAGTCCTCTCGCCAGCTCCTGGTTGGTCGTTTTATGTTCCGGCATCCTCGTTTCTCTCCTCGTTGGCTCTCTTTGGTCACGCAATGTGGGGAGTGTTTCCGCGGCATCTGGGGAGTTGCCCGAGTGGACAAAGGGAGCAGACTGTAAATCTGCCGGCGTATGCCTACGGAGGTTCGAATCCTCCACTCCCCACTAGCCCGCATTTTTCATCGGGCAACGTCGCGGGGCGGGGGGCAGGCCCGCGCCAACAAGGCGCGCGCCGGGAGGGCGATGAGCAATGCGGGCTAGAATCGAGAGGGGGCCGCCGAATTCGCCGGTGGGAGTTGGCGGACAGGGTGGCGGATGCTATTATGGACCACTTACATTGGGCGGTTTGCGCGTCGTCCAGCTTAGTGGCGGGAATAGCTCAGTTGGTAGAGCACCAGCCTTCCAAGCTGGGGGTCGCGGGTTCGAATCCCGTTTCCCGCTCTTCACACTATCTGGTGGTGGCTACCCGTATGTAGACCGCCACAGTCAATAGGGAATACACGACATCCGTGCTGGCGGGGCCCACGTGGCTCAGTGGTAGAGCGCTTCCTTGGTAAGGAAGAGGTCACCGGTTCAATCCCGGTCGTGGGCTCCATCCCACTTCCGGTTCATCCAGGAACTCGGCGTCAGTGCGCCGTCCTTATTGACCGTCGTCGGAGGGAGCTGATGGCGAAGGAGAGATTTGAGCGTACGAAGCCGCACGTAAACG